>CAJWOS010000602.1 GCA_913044235.1 uncultured Pseudomonadota bacterium | reverse complement strand
CGACGCGAACGTCACATCCGACACGGTCACAGGCGAAGATTAGCACGTGCGTCATCGCGAGTCACCGCGTGAGCGATGCCCCCGCGAGCATCAGTCGGGCCTTCCGCATTATAATTCACGCCAGCAGGGCCCCCCTCCGGGGCGTCACCAACGAGGTGGCCTTTCGCGTGTCTGCAGACGAAAGTGAAGACACCCTCACGCTGGTTGGCGAGGGCTCCATCACGCACACCGCCTTCGGCTTCGAGCCATACTATGCCCTGTTTGGCCAGCGCCGAAACCAAGACCGACTGAAGCTCCGAATCCAGGTCACGGGTACCAATGTGGGCAACAATGCGTCGTTGAGTGCCCCGATCATCGGAGACTTGCGCTGATTCCCTGCTCCGCACACGACCAGGCAGCATCGGAGCCACCTGGTACCCACCAACCCGACCACCGGGGCTGCCCCTTCGAGCGGCGGATGATGCGGATGGAGCCATCAGGCCGACGTCTAAGCTGACAGGTCCAGTGCTCGGGGGCCTGCATCAGCCACCCTCCAGCCAGCGCAACGGGCGCTCCATCGGCGACCGTCGCATCGTACGCAGAGGGGACCACCAACGCGCCGGGCATCCGCTTCATGGGAGGCCGGCTGCTGGCGCCCACCGCGACCACCTCCAGCCCCCGAGGAGCCAGCGTACCCACGGTGTCGCCCACACGGGCCTGCATCGCCGGCATGTGCACCGCACCGATTCCTTCCGTCCTCCAGTCCATGCGCAGCTCGCGCACGACCGTATAGGCGTCGGCCATTCGCTCGTCTTCCACTACACGCTCCAGGCGGAGGGTCCGCGGCATGGGGCCGACCGGCTCGAGCGACAGGGTACCGGGTGGCCCCTGCACACGAACCGTGCGGCTCCAGACCTCCCCCACCAAGACCTTGTCGGCCGTGTTCGACTCGTCGACTCGCACTTCCAGTGGTGGGAGCAGCCGGGCGTACTCGGGGAGTCCTGTCATGACCGCAAATGCGGGGTCTGTACCGAGGGCTCGGGGGTCGACCCCCAGGAGCACGCAGGCTTCGA
This sequence comes from uncultured Pseudomonadota bacterium, assembly GCA_913044235.1. GTDB lineage: Bacteria > Myxococcota_A > UBA796 > UBA796 > UBA2385 > CAJWOS01. The sequence continues at coordinate 3,273 of CAJWOS010000602.1, read as the reverse complement.
GGTCCTCGGCCGCGCCAGAAACATCCCCGGCTGCCGCCCGCACTGCAGCTCGATCCCACAAGATCCGAGTGTGGGCTTCCCGAGGCTCCGGGGGAACGATGGCGGTCAACAATGCTTCAGCGGCAGCATGCTCCTGTTGTGCCGAGAGCAACCGGGCAAGGGCGCGGCGAATGGCAGGACTCGCTGGGTCCCGCTCGAGTGCACGCTCCAAGGACGCCTTTCGCTCAGCGGGCGTCCCCGCTGCGCTCGCCTCATCCCATGCTTGCAGAGCCTCGCGCCTCCGGGTGAGTTCAGTGTCTGCGCTGCACGAGACCAAGAGCACTAGAAGGCCCACCTTCAAGCCATGGGATCTCATCACCCAACCATACCGATGAGTGCCGCCAAGCTCCCACGTGTTCGACCATCCCGGCGATGCGACCAGAGGGAAGGATCGTCATAGGTGCAGTGTGGCAACTGTTCGATGTCGTGGATGCCTTCTCGCTGGAGCTGCCATCGCGCCGCAGCGCGTACATCGGCAAACGGTCGGGGGGCCCCAGCCGGCCGCTGGACGAACGCGTCCACCGGCACACCGGTGGCTCGAATCGCATCGACCACCTCCTCGCCAACTTCGTATCGGGAACCGCTGATGGCAGGTCCGATGACCGCTTGAATGGTCGCCGCTGCATCCAGCTTGCGAAGCGCGCGGACCGCCACCCCCAAAATATCGGCCGCCACGCCTCTCCAGCCGGCATGGACCGCTGCCACCGCGACCGCTGGCGTGCCCAACACCAAAAGCACCGGTACACAGTCGGCCGTTCGGACTGCCAGGATCACCCCAGGGGTGGTGGTGAGGACGCCGTCCCCCTCCCCGGCGACGCCGCCATCCTCAACTCGATGGACGGTCGCGCCATGCACCTGATGAACCCGCGCAACCGAGGCCCCAGGCATCGCAAGAGCCGCGGCAGCGGACGCCCAAGCCTGCGGAGTGGCGTCTCTGCCAAGATCCAGCCGATCACCAGAGCCATCAAACCGGGTGGTAAAACCGTGCCGCACATCGACCCGACATGCGAAGCTGGACGCTCGCAAGAGCGGCAGTGGAAGAGGAGTCTGCTCTCGCATGAACGCACTCGCGGCGAAGTGGGGTTCGGTCCTTGACACCATGCACCTGCAAATCTACCCTCCCGCCATGGCTCTGCGCACAAACCCCCCCTCCCGTATTTCCCCAACCGTTTCGGCGGCGGGCCTGTTGTTGCTCGCAGGGCTGGCCGGATGTGGCGGTGGCGACAACACGAAGCCCATCGATGACGGGCTCGATTCCGGTGAGATCTCCACCACTGTGGAGGTCAACGACTTTGAGCTCACGCTGCGGATCTTGTTGCCGCTGAACCAGGGCAACCTGTTTGACGATGTGGCACGCCTGGATGTGGTGATTCTGCAAGACGGCGCAGAGGTCGAACGGACCTCGCTTGAGGCCCTTCAGCGTGGGGAAGTGGAACGAGCCGGCGAGGGACTTCCTTCGCTCGACGGTGCAGTGGTCGCGCTGGAAGGTTTTGATGCTGAGGGCGCGTTGAACGCGTTTGGAGAGTCGGCGCCGCTTTATGCGGAGCAGGGCGCCAGCGAAGCATCCATCTTCATGGCCCGAGTGGATTCCTTTGGGTGGCTCTACAATCTCACGACGGGATCCGTTGGCTCTGCTCTCGTGGCAGACGGTCAAGGGGACCTGTTGCTATTTGGGGGCGCACCAGACGGACGCCCCAACGAGCGGCAGACCATGCTGGGCACGCCCAGCGTACGTCGACTGGACTTGAACCAGACCGGCGGCGGACTGGAGTTTGCCACCGTGGGAAGCATGCCCACCTTCATGGAGGACCCCGAGCACGGGCGGGCTGGACACACGGCGACTCGGATGGGCGGCACCCATGATGACCGTGACCTCATCCTGGTCGCCGGTGGTTCCACGAGCCTGTGGGACACCACACAGGTCACCGACCACGCCTTCCTGTGGGATCCCTCGAGCGACACCGTGGCGCATGAACTCACCCTGTCGCACCCACTGAACCGGCACTTGGCGGTCGCGGACGCCGCTGGAAATGTGGTGCTTTCCGGAGGCACAACGTCTGCGGACACCAACAATACCTACTCCGCCCATCGCGCCATCCAGTTCTACAATGCCGCCACACGTTCCGTGACCACTTTGGTCGTGCCGAGCGAAGAGTCGCAGTGGATCCACCACGGTGTCGCCGCCTTTGGGGAGCGAGGCGTGCTGCTCTGTGGCGGCTTCAAGTTTCTTGGAGACAATCCAGACTTCGAAGACCTGGATGGGTGTGCGGTCGTATCCACCGCGGGCACCTATACGCCGCGCGCAGAAACCGGCATTGCGCTGCCCGAGGCGCGCTTTCACCACGGGATGATCGGTCTGGGCGATGGCCGCGTGTTGGTCGCCGGAGGTGCCTCCTACGATGATGGCGCCGTCACGGTCTCAAACCTGGCATGGGTGCTCGACCCGAGCGACAACAGCTGGACCTCGGTAGGCCCTATGCACCTTGGCAGAGCACTGCATGCGATGACCCTCTTGCCCGACGGGCGGGTCCTGGTCGCGGGAGGCGTCACCAGCCTGGCAGAACACTGGTGGAACGGCGGGGCAGCCGTGTCCTGTGCAGAAATTTTCAACCCCGACCTCGGCGATTTCGTCGAGGTCGGGAGCTGCACAAGCGGTTCTGGTGACGGAGGCCTTCCCACCCAGGTTGCCATCCCCGCCATCGCGACCGAACCCACGCGCGGGATGGCAGTGGTGGTGGGTGGACTCGGAACCGAAAACGAAGGCTCAGACGGAGTCTCGATCTACCTCTCCTCTCCGCGATAGCCTTGGTCAGCCTCCACACTGGCGCCACTGCGGCGCGCTGTCACCATCGACGCCACACCGCGGGTCAAGAGGTGGTCGACCGAGAGCCCTTGTTCCAGACGCTGGCGCACTTCAGTGCTGCTCACGTTGGGGAAGTCTACGGTCTGTATGTCCGGGGGAGCCGAGTGTCCCTGCCTGCCCACGATGATGGGATCGAATCGGGCGGCAATATCCGACCACCGGTGCCATTCTGGGAGGTCGGGAATCGAGTCGGCACCGATGATGAGGCGAAACCGGGTCTGCTCATGCACCTCCGCGAGATGCTCCAGAGTGTGAATCGTGTAGCTTGGCGGCGAAAGGGTGGCCTCGACCGTGCTGACCTCGAACCCCGCCCCCAGGTCTTCCACCAACGCATGGCACCAATCCACGCGCCGGCCGAACGACGCGAGAGT
>CAJWOS010000601.1 GCA_913044235.1 uncultured Pseudomonadota bacterium | reverse complement strand
TTGTTTTCCAGTCCTCCTCACAATTGCTTGTGGAGGCGACAGCGACTGCGCAGAGGGGAAGGCGGCGTCTACCGGTGCCGATGCCGTTTCCATCATCACTGAAGACGACCTGTGCCTCGTCGCCGACCACTATCGGGGAGACTCCGGCGCGCCCGCGGTGGTGCTCCTGCACATGGACCCTCTCTCTTGGGATCGGAAGAGCTGGTCGGTCGACTTCCAGCGCGACCTATACGCCGCGGGGTGGTCCGTACTCAACCTCGACCGCCGCGGCGCAGGGGACTCCGATGGTACCGCTCGCGACGCCTTTGAGGGAGATGGTGGGGCCCGAGACGTGCAGGCGGCGTTCCACTACCTTGGCCAAGCCGGTGTGGGTCCGATTGCCATCGTGAGCGCATCGAACGGCACCACCTCCGCGCTGGACTACCTGGCACTCGCCGCACCACAAGGCCTCGTGGAACCGGTCTCGATGGTGATGATGAGTCCAGGGTCCTACACCGAAAACCAGACCTCCATGGAAGCCCTGGCCGACCAAGCCACACCCACGCTGTTTCAGTACGACACCGCGGAGGGCCTCTGGCTCGACGAGCGCTTCGACGGGTTGGATCCCGGCACGTGGAAGCAGATCGCCTATGAAGATGGCGGTCACGGCTCGCATCTGCTGAACAACGCCTCCGCAGCGGCCGTCGACGCCATCGACTTCCTCGACGACCACTGGCCCGCATTCCCCTGAGCCCCCCGCTGGCTGCAGGCAACGCCGCCCCGCGCCAATCCATTCGCCGGGGCCCCGGTTCCCGTTCTCCGCGCCCCCCCCGACCCCACAAACGACAAAGCCCGCTCACCGGAGGCGGCGAGCGGGCTCAGCGCGACAGGACTCGGCTCAGAGAAGGGCCTTGATGGTGTCTTCGGTGAGACGCGAAGGGTGGCCCCGCCAGACAATCTTGCCGTCCTTGACCACTGCAGCTGCAGGGATTCCGCCAACGCCGAAGGTGCGAGCGAGCTTCCCGTCTTCCTTGCCGATCGGGTAGTTCAGCGAGTTGTCGGTCATGAACTTGGTGACGTCTTCCTTGCTCTTGCCCTTGCTCAAGCGGGTCAGGCCCACCACGTTCATGCCCTTGCCCTTCCAGTTGTCGTAGGTCTTGACCAGTTCGGGCATGTGGTTGCGGCAGTGGGGGCACCAGACTTCCCAGAACACCACCATGGTGGTGCCCTTGGTGAGGTCGATTTCGCCCTCGCCCTGGTACCACTCTTCGATGGAGCCGCTCCATTCGGCAGGCACAGGCACCCCGATCACTTCAAGCTCCGAGAGCATCTTGCGCGCGCGCTTGAAGGTGGTGGTCGCGGCGTACTTCGCCTTGAAGGTCTTGGCCTTGGCAGCAGCAGCGGTGAGGTTGTTGCCCTTCATGTCTTCGGTGATGGCCTTGTACGCTTCCTGCGCGGCCGCTTCAAGCTTGGGATCGACGCCACCGGAAGCGACGGGCCGCGCTTCGAGCTCGGCGACCTTCTTTTCGAGGGTTTCCACTTTCTGCTCAAGAGCCTGCACTTGGTCGGCCGTCGCGCAGCCGGAGGTGAGAGAGACGAGAGCGGCGGCAAGGACGAGTCGAGTGTTGTTCATGAAGAGTCTCACGAATACGAGGAATCTCGTGCAAAATGCAGAGGAGACGCATTGGATGCGGAGGGACGGGCAGCCACACACCGAAGCTGGCGCGCGGCAGAACCGAAGCAGCGCCACGGGAGTACCCGTTTGACCGCCCCTTCCGCAAGTAAACGAAGCACATGTGCGTGTGCGCGTGTGCTCGAAAGCCCCTCTATGCACCACGGATTGCACCGCAACCATGCGGCTGCCGGCACAGCGGGTATATTTGACCGGTAAATCTGTGCAAGCGGCGCGGCACTCTCCCCCGCCGTATGCTCAGAAAGCGACTGGCGCGTCTCCCAACGGCCCACGTGCCCCATTCCACTGCCCCTCGAGGTTGCCATGGCACCCCCTTCGATTCGACCCGACACTGCTCGCCAGACGCTGCACCGGCTGCACCAGGCCGGCCGCATGCGTTTTGCCGCCGTCGGCCTCGGACTCGCACTCACTGCATGCAAGGGCGCAAACGACAAGGGCACGGACTCGGCCTCGGTCGAGCCGACCGGCCGCTCCGCTTCCGTCGAGTCCTTCCCACCCGAGGGCGGCCAGGACACCACGCTCGAGATGGTGTTCAACGCCAACACCTCGACCTTTCGCTTCGGCACCACCACCATCGACATGGGCGAGGGCATCACCGTCGACCTTGTGAATGTGGACGACGGCTGGACCGCACGCGCCGACATCACGATTGCGGGCGACGCCGCCGTCGGAAATCGCGACATCTCCATCTCGACGGGCGACCGCACCATCAACCTCCCGAACTCATTCACAGTGGTCGACGACAGCTTCCGCATCCTGCCTGGCGAAGCTCGGCTTGGCGAGACCATCACCGTCGACCTGATCGGCACGAACACCGACTGGTCGACCGGCTCCACCTGGCCCGACTTCGGCTCCGGAATCGAAATCGTCGACTTTTCGGTGCTCTCCCAAACCATCGCGCAGGCCACCGTGTCTGTCGATACCGCGACCACCCCTGGCTGGCGCAACGTGTCGGTCGACAACGGTGGCGGCGACCGAACCACGGCTTGGGACGGCTTCAAGATTGACCGTGTTGCGCTCGCGGCCACCTTCGATCCACCCGTCGCCGAGCAAGGCGACACGGTCGACTTCACCATCCGCGCCCGCGGCAGCGACTTCCTCGCGGGCACTCCCTACATCGAGTTTGCCGACGGGTTCGGTGCCAATCCCGACATCGTGGTCGACAGCGTCACCGTGATTGATGCGGAAAACCTCTATGGACGCATGACCCTGTCCAACGCGGCCACGCTCGGTGGTCGCGACGTGCAGGTCAACGTGAGTGGCGAAGGCATTCGTATCCCCGATGCCTTCGACGTGTTGGGCGGCGACTTTGAGATCCGCAACGTCGCGATCGACCTCTACTTTGTGGTGAACCGCCAGCGCGACGACACCACTGGCGAGATCCTCGAGAGCGTGGTGGCCCGAAGCCTCTTCTACACCCCGCTCGATCCACCCTGCCCTTTCTACGAAGAGGCCCACAAAGGCGGCGGAGAGATCGACGGAAACCTTTGCTTCGACGGCATCGACAACGACGACGACGGCTACGTGGACTGCAAGGACCGCGACTGCGTAGACCTCGGCGCATGCGGCGGCGGAATGGGCTCGCCTTCCGAGTTCGGTGAAGAACCCAACAACAGCACCTACAGCAACGGCGTGTACGGCATGGGCGGAAGCGGCTCGAGTGGTGGCGGCACCGTGGGCAACGGCGACACCGACTGCCCGCCGGTGACCACCTACTCCGCCGGAGACTATGTCTGGCTTGAGAGCGAACGCAACGTGGTCACGCTCGAAAAGACGGTCGACTCTGCCACAGGCGTGATCGCCTACGAAGGACAAAGCCTCACCATGGCCGACTACGTGGAGGAAAACCTCTACGACCTTCACACGCAAGGAGACCCCGCCGGCATCGGACGAGGCCCCGCCAGGCGAGGCGAGCGGAGCCGCGCCGGAGACGTCACCGGAAGTCCCGGCCGAGGATCTGCCCTGGCAGGATCCGGTGGCGGTTGCGATCGGCAAGCGCGTCTATGCGGCGGAATGCGCCGCCTGTCACGGGGCGCGCCTTGAAGGTCAGCCGGACTGGAAGCGCCGCGATGCCGGGGGCTATCTGCCCGCGCCGCCGCATGACGTCACGGGTCACACCTGGCACCATCCCGACGCACAGCTTCTCGATATCGTGCGGCGCGGGACGGCGACCTATCCCATAACTTTCGCCCGTCATACAAGACGAAGCGACCTTAAAACGGCACCACAAAAGGAAAATTGACGCCCGCCACGGCGCGCGCCCAGACCGGTCACGACGGACGACCCGGGACGCGTACGTGACGCCGCAACTCGCGCCCTACTGAACGCCGGCGACCGGGACGAGTTTTGCGCGTCCGACTGCGCCGACTGCGCGATGTGGCACGCGGGCGGCTGCGGCCTCGACTGCGACGAGCTGCGCACGGAATACATCAACGAGGTCCTCTGCGTCGGCGAGTACAGCTACCACTATGACATGGGGTGCGTCGACACGGACGACGGCGCCGTCGATTCGGGCGGCAATGCCTGCGACTGGTACGTCGATAATCCGACGGGCTGTGGCGACTACGACGACGACGACTTCTCGTCGGACGCGATGTGCTGCGTGTGCACCTGGAGCAGTTGGGATGACGACGACGAGAGCCCGACCCCAGCCTGCGATGA
>CAJWOS010000600.1 GCA_913044235.1 uncultured Pseudomonadota bacterium | reverse complement strand
TCTGCGCCTGTCGGCACCATCATTCGCGCTCCGGCCGCAGGGGTGGTCGTTACCGCAGAATACCCCTCCGGTTATGGTCGACTGCTTGAGATTGACCACGGATACGAAGTGGTGACACGTTATGCGCACAACGCTCGGCTCCTGGTCGGAGTCGGTGAGTCTGTTCGGCTCGGTCAACCCATCAGCACGGTGGGGATGACTGGGGCGACCACCGGACCGCATCTGCACTACGAGATTTACGTCGAGGGGCAGCCTGTGGACCCGCTGGAGCATCTGGACTGACGGCGATTTCGCTGTGAATCGTGCACTCGTCCGTACAGAAGACTTGACGCCGATGCAATCGGCGCCTAACCGTCTGCGCCAGGCGGCACGCGCCGCGCGGATTTTGGAGATGGAATGCTCAGCATTGAGGGCGTCATCAAGAAGGTGTTTGGCACTCGTTCGGATCGCTGGCTGAAGAAGCAGCGTCCGCTCGTGAGTCGGATCAATGGGCTTGAGCCCAAGTATCAAGCGCTCACCGACGCTGAGCTGAAGGGTCGTACGGCGATCTTTCGAGAGCAGATCGAGCAGGGTGCGAGCTTGGATACGCTCCTTCCTGACGCATTCGCTACGGTCCGTGAGGTTGCTTGGCGCACCATGCAGATGCGGCACTACGATGTGCAGCTTCTGGGTGGGCTTGTGCTGCATCAGGGGATGGTTGCAGAGATGAAGACCGGTGAGGGGAAGACCCTCACCGCGACTCTGCCGGTCTACCTGAACGCCATCAGCGGCAAGGGAGCGCACGTCGTCACCGTGAACGACTACCTCGCGAGCCGCGATGCCGACTGGATGGCCAAGGTCTACAACTACCTCGGGCTCTCGGTGGGCAAGGTCCTGCAGCGAGACCGGAATCCTGCAAGCAAGCAGGAGGCCTATGGGGCCGACATTACGTACGGCACAAACAACGAGTTTGGGTTCGACTACCTGCGGGACAACATGAAGTTCCGCATTGAGGACTATGTCCAGCGTGACCACAACTTCGCCATTGTCGACGAAGTGGACTCGATCCTGGTCGACGAGGCGCGGACCCCACTCATCATCAGCGGGCCGGTCAATCAGGAGCTGGACCGGTACGTCATTATCGACGGTGTGATCCCGCTGCTGCAGGGTGAGATCGACTATGTAGTTGACGAAAAGAGCCGCCAGGTGACACTCACCGATGCTGGCGTCGACAAGGTGGAGTCCAAGCTTGGGCTCGACAATTTGTACAACTCCAACAACATGCCGCTGCTGCACCACGTCAACCAGGCGTTGAAGTCTCACACGATCTTCCGGCGGGACCGGGACTACGTGGTTCAGAATGGCAAGGTGGTCATTGTCGACGAAAATACCGGGCGGCTGATGCCCGGCCGGCGGTGGTCGGATGGCCTTCACCAAGCGGTCGAGGCGAAGGAAAAGCTGGAGATTCAGGCGGAGAGTCAAACCTACGCCACCATCACCTTCCAGAACTACTTCCGGATGTACAACAAGCTTGCGGGGATGACCGGTACGGCCGATACCGAGCGAGAAGAGTTCCAGAAGATCTACAACCTGGACGTCATGGTGGTGCCCACCAACAAGCCGGTGGTCCGAAACGACATGGACGACGTGGTCTACAAGACCCAGGGCGAAAAGTACCGTGCGATTCTCGACGAGCTCGAGCAGATCCACGCCAAGGGACAGCCCGTCCTGGTCGGAACCGTGTCGGTCGAGAAATCGGAGATCGTGAGCCGCCTTCTTCGTCAGCGCGGCATCCCCCATGAAGTCCTCAACGCACGTCAGCACGAGCGAGAGGCCCAGATTGTGGCCCAGGCTGGGCACAAGGGCGCGGTCACGATCTCCACCAACATGGCTGGTCGCGGTACCGACATCAAGCTGGGTGGAGATCCAGAAGCGATGGCGCTCGATGAGCTCGGACCCGATGCGGATGCGGCCGAGTTTGATGCCTGTGTGGCGAAGCATAAAGTGCAGACCGACGTCGACAAGGAAGAGGTGCTCTCCCTTGGTGGCCTATACATTCTCGGAACGGAACGGCACGAGTCCCGTCGAATCGACAACCAGCTTCGCGGTCGAGCGGGGCGCCAGGGAGATCCCGGTGCCAGTCGCTTTTACATGGCACTCGACGACGACCTCTTGCGTATCTTCCAAGGCGACAAGCTGATCGGCTGGATGGAGCGGATGGGCCTCGAAGACGACGAGGCGATTGAGCACCGCTGGATCAACAAGTCGATCGCGGACGCCCAGAAGCGGGTGGAGGGGCACAACTTTCAGATTCGGAAGAACCTCCTCGAGTACGACGACGTAATGAACCTCCAGCGTCGAACGATTTATGACCTTCGTCGCAAGGCGCTGGAAGGGGAAAACATTCGGGAGATGACTCTCGAGGCCCTCGAGAACCTGGTCGACGACATCCTCGGAGAGACAATTCCGGAGAGTGTGCACCCCGAGCAGTGGGATGTGGACGGTCTGCGAGAGCGGATGGGGCGCATCTTCACGCTGTCGTGGGACGACACAGACGAAGAAGTTCGGGACATGTCCTACGAAGAGCTTCGGCTGCGCGTCATCGACGAGGCCTCGGGGCTGTACGAGGGGCGCGAGGCCGATCTTGGAGAAGACCCGCTGCGGCGACTGGAGCGCACGCTGTTGCTTCAATACACCGACCAGCACTGGAAGGACCACCTCCTTGCGATGGATCGCTTGCGGGACGGCATTGGGCTTCGTGGGTACGGCCAGCGCAATCCTCTGCTCGAGTACAAGCGGGAAGGCACCGACATGTTCCGCTTGATGATGTCAATGCGAGATGAGGCGGTGGTGTCCTACATCTTGAAGGCCGATGTACAGGCCGACTCGATTCCGGAACCGAGCAAGTCCGCCGCGCGCCGGATGGCTAGGGAAGCGCCGGGTGAGGGCGCAGCTGTTCCAGCGGCCCAGTCTGAGCCGCAGCAGCCAAAGCTGAAGATGGCCGAGGTGCAGGCCCGGCTCGCACAGATTTTGGAGCGTCAGCGCGAAGCGGAAGCGCTTGCATCCCAGGTGCCCGATGTCCTTCCGGACGTGCAGCCTGCAGTGCCGGAAAGTCCAGAAGACATGGAGACCGCGCGCGATGGAGACGAGGGCGTCACCACCGATATCGACGCCCAGTCCGCGCCGACCGACTCGGTGGAGCCTGCCGCCCCTGTACGCACGGGACCACCCGCCATTGGCGTGGAGGCTCGGGAGTATGGAAAGGCCATCGGCCTTCGCCGGAACGACCTCTGCCCATGCGGGAGTGGGAAGAAGTTCAAGAAGTGTTGCCTGAAGGTCAGCGACACTCCGCCCGCGGCCACGGTCTGAATCGATGGCCCTTGGCCCGAAACTGGGCGAGGACCTTGCATTCCCCGTTGCGTGGCCTGGGAGTGGGTGCTAAAGCCGCTCGGCCACACTTATTGTGGCAAATCTCACGCTGGCATCAGTCCATGCGCCTGTGGTGCTCGAGCCCCGCTCGGGTTGGTGCATGCAGCCAGCGGTTGCTCAACCCGAATACCGGGCATCCAGCCGGAGCCCGTGGAGTCAATCATGCCCAACGTGTCGCTGCGCGACCTGCTCGAAGCCGGAGTGCACTTCGGCCACCAAACCCGCCTTTGGAATCCGAAGATGAAGCCGTATATCTACGGCGAACGCAACGGAATCCACATCATCGACCTCCAGAAGACTGCCCGCGGTCTGGTCGATGCCATGCGCTTTGTGACCGCCACCGTGCAGAACGGCGGAACGGTCCTCTTCGTTGGAACCAAGCGCGCTTCGCGCGAAGTCATCCAGGAACAGGCCTCGCGCTGTGGGATGTACTACGTCAACAACCGGTGGCTGGGCGGTACGCTCACCAACTTCCAGACCGTCAAGCAGTCCATCGACCGCTTCGTGAAGCTTGAGCGGGCTCGTGATGAGGGCAACTTCGACCTCCTCACCAAGAAAGAGGCGCTCGACCTCACCCGTCGGATCGAAAAGATGGAGCGTTCGCTCGGGGGCATCAAGACCCTGAAGGCGCCGCCCGACGTGATGTTCGTCATCGATCCTAAGCGTGAGCACATCGCAGTCCGCGAAGCTCGGAAGCTGAAGATCCCGGTCGTTGCTCTCTGCGACACGAACTGCGATCCGCTCGGCATCAAGCCGCTCTACTGGGCCGATGACGGCTGGACCCTGCGCTTCGCCTCGCAGGCCAAGGCGCTGCTCGCGGGTGGGGCAGTATCGCGCGACCCCGATCCCGCCGGGATCGTCGGGTTCCATCTCTTCGGCAGCGTGCCCGAACCCTTCACGGTCTGGCGCAGCATCCAGTCGCTGCCGGCC
>CAJWOS010000599.1 GCA_913044235.1 uncultured Pseudomonadota bacterium | reverse complement strand
AGCCTGGAGGCCCTGGCACGGATTGCGCACCAGACAGGCCGCATTTCCGGCTCCCAGGGCGCGCCTGGCTCCCGCACCATGCTGCGAGCCCAACCGATCATTCACGCTCCCCAAGTGCACGGTCCTTCTCGCCCTCTCTTGACCGCTTCGTCGCCGGAGTGTGCGTCGGCGTCCACCCCCTTGACCGACGCACTGCAGAACGCCGGGCACACCGTCTTCCGCAACCTGGAAGCAACCCGCAGGCTTGCCGCAGTCGCCCACCGGCCGCTGCCAGATCCGGTTCCACTGCGATGGGTACTGGTCGAGGCGCAAGGCAAAGGCGATCCCGCCCTCACCGAAGCCATCATGGAGCTGCTGCAGGCGGCCGGGGTACAGAACCTGGTGGTGCGCTGGTGCACCATTCACGCCGTCCACGCGCCGATGGTGATTCTCCGAGCCCCAACGGCAGCCCCCATGCGACGAGATCAGCTCGACGCACACCGTGTCGCTCGTGTGCTCGGGGTCCGAGCGTGCTGGATGAACGTGGCCCATCCAAACATCCGACTGGCTGCGCGGGTGGCCCATCTGGCCCCAATAGCTGGGGCCTTTGCTGCACTGCAGGCCGCATTTGCGCACTGGGGAGGACTGGCTGAGCGCCGCTTCGAGCGGATTCGCAAGGCAGCCATCGCATGATCGACCTCGAAGAAGTTCTCGCACGCGCACAGTCGCCCGGTGTCTTTGTCGAGCGGAGACACTTCACACTCAGTCAGGCCCACGCCGTGGAGAAGCTGCGTACCTTCGCTCTGCGACGACCCGGTCAGGCGGTACTGGAGCTCATGCAGGCTGCAGTGTGTGCGAACGCCACCTACATCGCCATCGATACAAGGCCAGACCGCCTGGTGGTGGCCTGGGTGGGAAGCCCGCCGATCGAAGAGGCCCAGCTCGACTCTCTGTTTGACTACCTGTTCGCCGATGCGCTCACAGGCAGCCACCGTCACCTCGTACAGCTGGCGATTGCAATCAACGCGATGCTCCGCGATGAACGGGGAACGGTGCGCATCGAGACCGGGTCCGGCGAGCCGGGGGAGACGCTCCGGCTCGACCTCGACTCCAGCGGAGCCGGCACCGTGGGCCGCTCCGACCGCGCCCTCGCCGGCACATACGTGGTGATGGAGCGCCGGCGTGCCTGGTGGCGTTTCTGGGCACGCCCTGCCATCACCGAAGAGCAGGTTCTCGTGGAAGAACAGTGCCGATACACCCCGGTGCCCATTCTCCTCAACGGTGCCGCTCCGTTTGGATACCGCGCCAGTCGGACGGTTCAGACCTTCCATCCTTCGGACGAGGTGTCGTTCGACGAGGGACCCGGCGGGCGACGGGGCTGCCTCTTTCTCACCCCGCACGAGAGCCGGGTCGAGATGGTGGTTGCTGGGGTGCGCATCACCACTGCTTCGCTCCACGAGCTGGGTCTGTTCCAGCAGCCACAACTCGCGGGAGGCATCGCCCACTGGTTCTCGGGTGTGGTCTGCGATGACGGACTGCGAAAGACCGCCGACCAGTCCGATATCGTACGCGACGAACAGTTTGAGGCCATGCTGCACGCACTGCGAGGCCCCTGCGAGACCCTCGCTCAGCGGCACGCACCCACCTGGGTGTCCCCGATGCCCGCTGGGCATCCGACAGCCGATGCCCCAGATCTGCCGGAACTCATCGAGCAGTTGGCCCCACGCTCGCCGATCTCGCTCGATTTCCTGCTTGCGCTCGATCCGGAGGTGCCACTCTTCCGTGTGACGCCCGACCAGCCCGAAAACGTGCCGTCGATTCGCGCGCTCGCCGACCCGTTGCGCCTACCCTTCCCCGTGTTGCTGCTCACAGATGATCAGGCGGCCGTACTTGTGGAGCGGCTCGGTCGTCCCCTCGGGGTGCTCACCGACCCCTCCTCGGTGGAGCTGACGGTCCGAGCCTCTGCGGGTCGAGGCGGACTGGCACGAGTGGGCATGCCTGAGGCGGACCCGTTCGACCGCTCCTGGCAGAGTTGGATCTGGTCAGGAACGCCGCCGGCTGGACTGATTTCCCCCGGCCAGATGATGATTCTGGAAGTCGACGCCGGACGCACACGTCGGCTCCATGCCGTCGAGCTCCACCTGCCTGGCATGGTGGTGACCGTCGAGGGCCACCTACCAGAGGAGCTTCCCTCAGCGGCCCTGAAGGACCTCGTCCTTCGGTATGCGGCCCGCGCCGCCTTCGCCGACGCCGACCTACCGATGCTGCAGCGGGCACACATTGTCGCCGCCGTGATTCGAGTGCTACCCACATTCGCAGGCTCCCTGCGCCTTGAGCTGCCCCCTGGGTGGGCCGCCAACCGACTCGACTTCTCCCTCGAAGACTGGGCGGACCACATTGTGGCTGCCACTCGTCTCCCTGTGGCGGAACCCATTTCCGACGCCTACGAGTGTGTCGAAGCCGCTGTAGCTGTCGGACACCTCGGCTCGCACCTCAGCGGAGTACCCCATGCTGGCGTTTTGCAGGGCACAGAGGGGTGGACCATTCTCGATCCACTGACCGCCGCGCCTTCAGCGCCCGCGCTTCTGGTCTGGGATGAACCACCCCCTCCGCGCTGTGTTCGGCTCTCCTCCGAGCCATTCGTGACGGTACATGGCGCACCTGCAGCGGATGCCCTCGAGGCAGGAGCCGCGTGTCTTCAACAGCACCTGCGCAACCAACGCCCCCACACCAAGCGCGCTCGACACCTACAGCAACGATGGCTGGAGGCACTCGCGCAAGGCTGTGGTCGGCCGGACTGGTCCCCAATCCCGACCGGCTGCTCAACCCGCCTCCAAGGAGGCGTCCGCGGCGCACATCTGGATGCCGTCCCCATTCCCTTCGCGCTTGCACGCGCCGGGCACCACCTCAGTACCCACACCCTGCCGGACTGGGTGCAAACAGGAACCCTCCCAGGGGGTTGGTGGGCCCGACACGTCGCACCAGAAGGCTGGCTGGCCATCCCCCGCAACCAACGCCCCACCACTCAGCGCCCCCAGATCTTGGTGGATACCGGACTCGAGTGGCGCTGGGACCGCACCCCAGGCACCCTGCCCTCCGTGGGCGTGCTCCGCATCAGCCATCCTTCGCGTGATGCAATATGGCCCTTTCTCGTCGATCTGTGGACTCGGTTC
This sequence comes from uncultured Pseudomonadota bacterium, assembly GCA_913044235.1. Classification (GTDB taxonomy): domain Bacteria; phylum Myxococcota_A; class UBA796; order UBA796; family UBA2385; genus CAJWOS01. The sequence continues at coordinate 1,191 of CAJWOS010000599.1, read as the reverse complement.
CCGACCAGTCCCGTGCCCCCCGCCACGCAAAGCTGGGTCGCGATTGCGCTGCGAGTCCTTCCAGCCAACAGCTTGCTGCGCGCACGCCTCCAAGCCCTGGACTCGACGACTGGCGAAGCAAGCGAGGGCATGCTCTCAGCGGCCGAAACACAGCTTTTGCGCACGCTGCAGGACGCCGAGGAGACCGAGCTTGATCTCGATGGTCTCCTCGAGCAGCAGAGCCACATCCTGCACGCCGCGCTGGGACGGCTCGCAGTGGCTCCCCCCGAAGACCGCTGACGTCGCGGCTGGCGGGCTCAGGGCACGAGCGGGACCACCTCGGCCACACCCGTTGCAGACCGACACCAAGCTTCCACCGCTTCGACGCTGTGCGGCGACACGGCGAGCCGGCGCCCCCTGTAGGTACCGATGCTCTCATTTGGGGCCTGCAGAGACCGGGTGAAGGGGTCGTGGTGGGTTCGGGTACGCACTTCGCGGCCGATCACTTCAAGCCCGAGATGCAGCACCAGTGATCCCTTCGCCCACTCGGGAACATCCTCTGGAAGCGGGCCGCCTGGAAACCAGAATGGACCGATGGTCCCCCGCGAGAGCCGATGAACGGAGAGCGCACCGAGCCCATTGAGGATGCTGTGCACACCGGGAAGCGGCGACACCACATGCCGTGAGAGCAGTGCGACGAACCCCTCCTGGAGCACCACGGATGCCCCTTCGATTCGTTGAAATATGTCGCTCGCACGGTCGCTCCGCGCATCCACGTCCACCCGCAAGCGAGTCCATCCGGCCCTGGGAATCCGTCGGTCCAGCGTGATCCGCACCCGATGCCCGGCAGCACGTCGACCCTCCCCCCGCCGAACCAGCTCCGCGACCACACCGAATTCCTGGGAGATGATCCGGCCCTCAAGCCATGCAACCACCTGTCGCCGCCCTGCCAGTCGACGAGCCAACACCGGATCGGCATTCCGAATGGCGTCAATCCGGTGCAGGTCCACCAGGCGGGTCTGCTGGCTTGCCAGCTGCTCCGCCCGCACACGGTCCATCCAGGATAGCGCAGGCAGACCGGTCTGCGGATCGACATATGCGGGCAGGAAAAGGGTCTCGCTCAGTACAGGGTCGAGCGCATGGAGGTGTGCATCCAGTGGACCCAGCGCCGGGTGGTCTCGACCCGGCGCCAGGACCTGCAGCCCGGCGCGA
>CAJWOS010000598.1 GCA_913044235.1 uncultured Pseudomonadota bacterium | reverse complement strand
GCCCAACCAGCTGTCCGGCGGTCAGAAGCAGCGCGTGGCCATCGCCTGGGTCCTGGTCAACGAGCCCGGCGTCCTGCTGGCCGATGGGCCCACCGGCGCCCTGGACTCCAGCACCTCCGACGAGGTGCTGACCCTGCTCGAAGACGTTGTGGCCGCGTCATCTCCGACACCCGGGACAGCTGAGGGTACGCGGCTGGAGCTCCATCGGTATCCTGGGCCGAAGTGGTCGGACAGCTCGTGTCGCGTCCCTTGCGCACCGGCCTGACCGCCTTTTCCGTGGCATGGGGGGTCTTCATGCTGATCCTCCTGCTCGCCGCCGGAGACGGGCTCGAGGGCTCGATGCGCTGGAACGACCGCGACGATGCCATCAACAGCATCTGGATCTCGGCGGGAGGGAATGAATAGGCAACATCAGACACTTTTGAGTTCTATCAGAGCAAACCCAGCGGCCTCACGAGGAACCCCTTCCGCAGTCCACATCGAGGAGCACCGCCGAGCACTCACTGCCTATCGACTGATTGGATGGACGTTGTCAGACATGGAACTTCGCGCGCATGCGCCCGACCCACTTGAGGCCGTCTGGAAGCTGGTCCCGACGAAAGCGGCTCTCCATGTAGTTGGTCAGCATGGTGAGTCGCTTGCTGTCTTCGGCCGGTAGACCCGCAATACCGGCACGCAACGCACTCGCGACCTCGGGAATCGCACTCTCAATCCCCTGCTTCATCCCCGCACGGAACGACTTCATTTCTTCGTCTGTGATGGCATTTTCACCCGTAAGGAACCTGCTGATCCCGCCGGCGATCACTTCGAGACACTGGGCCTGCATTTCGGGCTTGATGAGGCCCTGAATCGCTCCTTTTCACAGCTTTTCTTGTCGGAAAACGACCGCTCGTTGTCTACCGCTGTCAGGTTGCGTTCCTCGCCCATCATCATGTTGCCGAGGTTGACCCGACCGCCAATCAAACCGGTTTATATCGCCCATCAAAGAGTCGACCAACGCGATCTTCCCCATCTGCATCTGAACGTAAGGGTCAAGCACCGCTTCCTTGAGCTTGCTGCGATTCATGGTCTTGAGACACGTGCCCTCAACCAAGCCCATGACCAAAACCTTCTTTGCCCCCGAAATCTGCTTACTCAGCTCTCGCTGCTGGCCCTGGGACAAGGAGCCAGACAACCGCTCAAGAGCCTCGATAGCGTAGGCTCCCTGGCTACTTGCCTTGTCGAACACCCGCTTGCTGGGGATTGCAAGGCCTGCTGCATATCGCTGCTGGAGTTCGCCGTGCGCAGGCCAAGGGCAAACACTGTGGGCGCCCCAAGGTCGAGCTCGATCTCCGGCCTGCACTGGCTATGCTCAAGGAGGGACATGGGCTCACGACGACGGCCAAGGCCCTCGGTGTGGCTCGGTCCACGCTGTGACGGCGACTGATGGAAGCGGGAGAGTGGACACCGGGGCCACCCCTGGTGGCGGCGTAGTCATGCCACTGGTTCTCCAGCACGTCATCGAGTTCGTGGATGCGCCCACCGAGGGGGCGCTGTCGGCGGTGTTGCCCACGCTGAGGCATCGCTTGACGATGCTTTCGCGTGATGCAGACCGGATTCGAGTGGGCGTCACGAGCGATGTGGACCGGCTTGCCGGGCAGCACCGCAACTACGGCTTCGACTGGCTCGTGGTGCTCTGGGAGACGACGAGCCGGGACCGGGCGGCGGAGGCCGAGGCGCTGTTGATCGACCATGCGCGGTGTAAGGGTTTGCCGCTTGCGGGAGACCGTCGTGGTGGTGTGCGCGGGGCCGGGCCGTTCGCGGTGTACGTCGCAGGGCAGTGAGCATCTGCCTGTACACCTTTTGAAGAGAGAATCGCGACATTCCTCGAAAGGGTGTGCAGGGGACCGGATCGACTTGCTCCCCTTGATTCATTTGCGGACCGTCCATTACACTCCCGCCCCTTGTCCATGGAGACCTACAAATGAAGCGAATCCTACTGGTTCTGGCGATGCTCAGCGTCGGCAGCGGCTGCAAATACAGTGCTCGAACGAACAACACCGTATCGGCCAACGGCCTACAGCTGGCGGAAGCCGACTACGAAGTACTCGACTGGGTCGATGCCAAGGCCTGCGCCACCTACATCTTCTTCCTGCGCATTCCGGAGAAGGATGAGGACGAAAAGGGCGGGAAGCGTGAAGGCATCATCTCTGCTGGCTCCATCCTCGGAGGTGGCGGCGCACCCGATCCAGACTCAGCGGATGCGCTCTACGGTGCCTTGGTGAAGATGCCGGAGGCCACCCACTTGATAAACCCCCGATACACCGTTCAGTCATCCGGTTTCCTGGCGGGCTTGCTTGGGCGACCGATGTTTGGCCGCCGCTGCGCGAAGGTTCGTGCACGAGGCCTGTCGCTGGGAGCTGGGCCCTACTTCGAACCAAACGCCAGGTAAGGGGCGCAGGATGCATGTGAACACTGCTTTTTCGCGACATGGTGCCTTGGCCTTGCTGGGAGCAGGCCTGTTCGTCGCTGCGCCTGCTGCTGCCGACGACGATGAAGACTTGCTTGGGAGCAAGAAGTCCAAGACCCGAGAGGTCCTTGAACAGGCAAAGGAAAAGACGCAGCAAGCCGTTCAGGAAGCAGCGGCCCCGGCCGACGGTGCGGTGAAGAGCACGCTCACGGTGCCTCCGTTTGCCTCGGTCTACACAGCGACTCTGAAGCTCGGTCGGCAATCCATCACACTGGAACCGGGCGACGCCGAGGTGCCCGTGGGGGACCTGACGGTGGTCGCCACCCTCGACACCGGCGGAGCGCCGGGGCCGGGAGAAGTGCGATACACCCACGCGCACGGCATGAATGGCAGCACCTTGACACTTCCGTGGAGTGCTGTGGTCCGACTCGATGGAAAGCCGAACCAAGCGGCGATGGTCGGTCCCGCGGACCCGGTGCCGCGCACGCTCGACTTGTCGCTTGCGAGTGGACTCGTGGTTCCCGCGTCCACAGCTGGACTCGATGGCAATGGCACCGCGAATCGCATCGACCTGCCCCACGACCTCGCTGTGGTCACCTCGTGGGCGGCCCTGAAAGAGGCCCGTGCCAAGGCCCGTCGACCGGCTGTTGGCGCGGTGGCATCGCTGACCAGTGGGCTCGCGGTGGCGGGGGTGGGGGGAGCCTTGATGGCATCCGCGGCCCAGGACAAGGCTGCTGCCGAGACGACCAACGACTCCGCGGAGTACGATGAACTCTCGGCGGCATTTCCCCGGAAGAACGCCGCCGGACTGGCGATGTTGGCGGCTGGTAGCGTCGGCGGCATCGGTGGGGCGGTGGTCATCACCCTCGGTCCGGGGAAGAAAGCCCGCGCGGCAGTAGAAAAGGCGGAATCCGAACACGACGCCGAGCTCGACAAGGGGCTGAAGCTCTCAGACTACCGAGTCGACTGAGGCCATCCAAGTCAGCCAACACCATGGAACCTGAAATGCACACACCATCCATTTCACAGGCACTTGCCCCATCCACGCTTCGCGGCCTCCTGCTGCTGGTCCTCACCACGGGCTGCACGATCGAGAACAAGAACACCGAAGACAACGACGGTGATGGCTATTCGACTTTCGACGGCGACTGCGACGACAACGATGCGTCGCTGAACCCGGCCGATGCAGACGGCGACGGTGTGTCGACGTGCGACGGGGACTGCGACGATGACAATGCGTCCGCTGCAGACCTGGACGGCGATGCAGACTGCGACGGGGTACCGACGGCGGACGACTGCGACGATGGGGATGCCTCGGTCATTCACACGGTCTCAGATGACCCGGAGTGTGATTCCTTCTACCTTGCCGACAATGGGATCACAGTAGTGTGTTCCGATCCCTCGGTCGGTGACCGCGGCCTCGTCGATGGCCAACCCTACACCAAAGTCGACACAGCAACTCTTCAGGCGGCCTCGTCGGGCTTTTCTGAATTTTGTACCACCGGCGTCACGGACATGAACGAAATGTTCTACGGCGGCGTCGTGTTCTTCAACGAAGACATCGGCAGCTGGGACACGAGCAGCGTTACCGACATGAGCGAGATGTTCGGCCGAGCCTACGAATTCAACCAGGACATCGGCAGCTGGGACACGAGCAACGTCACAGATATGAGCGGGATGTTCTACGAAGCAAACGCCTTCAACCAGGACATCGGCAGCTGGGACACGAGCAGCGTCACGAACATGCGCGAAATGTTCGACGAAGCCAACGCCTTCAACCAGGACATCGGCAGCTGGGACACGAGCAGCGTCGTAGACATGGACCGGATGTTCGCTGCCACCGACGCCTTCAACCAGGACATTGCCGGCTGGGACACGAGCAGCGTCATAGACATGGAC
>CAJWOS010000597.1 GCA_913044235.1 uncultured Pseudomonadota bacterium | reverse complement strand
CAAGCGCCACAAGCTCCGCGCCCGCCCCATGACGCTCAAGGAAAGACGCCGCGCCCGCCCGACCGCAGTCCATCAAGCCCTCTTCGAGAGCGGCGAGGACGGTCCGACCGCTGGGCCTGCGCCCCCGCGAATTGCGCAGCCGCTTCTCGCGTTTTTCCGATGCGCCCTCCGCACCCGGCTTCATCTGGATCGGAGGCGAGTCACTCCGCCCGGTCAGGCCAAACAACAGAGGCGCCTCTTTCCCCTCACCGGCCACACCGGCATTCCAAGCATCGGCCATCAGGTCTGCTTCTCCCCCACCATACGCATAGGCAATCCGAAGCCCGGAAGGCCCTTCCGCATCCGGGTCTCCCGCCTGTACGGGCGCGTCTGCCGGAGCGGCCGCAGGCTCCACTGGGAATGGACCATCAAGGGCCGGCGGGGCCGGGTCGGTACCGCACGCTGCGACTGCCAGCAGGGCGAGTGCGAAACGGGTCGATGAGGCGGTCATTCGGTGCTCCTGCAACAGCGCCTGCAAGCCGTAACACCGGCACCGAACCTCTGGCCCAGCCTGCTCTGCGCAAGGCATCGACGCCGATGCGAGGCAGGCGGTTCCAGACCACCGGTCAGCGAGGCGGCCGCTTGTCCGCTTCACGGGCCAGCGCACCATCCACCATCACCACGGCGGGCGCAGAAGAGCGCACCAGTCCGGTGGAAAAGAGCAGCCCATTGAGCGCCATCAAGCGCTCCTCATCGACCGCGGCTGGCGCATAGACAGGAGCGCGCTCGGACCACCGCGCCAGCAGCTTTGCCAGAGCGCGGCGGTGGGTGGCAACCGCCTCCGTGCGGCACACCAACAGCGACAGCGACAGGTCGGGGTTGGGAAAGATCTCCGGTCGCAGCGTTACCGGCTCTCCTGGCAGACGTTCCGCCATCCCCTTTCTGCGGAACAGGTAGTCCACCCGCGCCTCCGACAGTGCTGCTGCCGGATCCAGGGGATCTGCCAGCGTGGTCAGGCTGGGCACCATCGAGGCCAGCCCCACCGACCGCAGCCACTGCACCGCGCTCGCGCGGATAAAGGGGTCGGCCGACGCCAAGGCAAAGGTGCGGGTCTTCATCGTTGCGATGGACTCCGCCTCGATTCCGGTCCGGCGCCGAAGCTCCACCGGTCGCCGACGCTCCTCCGACACGGGAAGCTCGGCAATCGCCACCAGTCGGACCTCTTGCAGCACAGCTTGGAGAAAGGCGGTCCCGGAGGCCCGACCGCAATCCAGCCTGTCCTGGCTGACCAATCGGAGCACCAGCTCATCGGTGGCTGGCGACGCCGCCAGGGACCGGCCCTCCTCCACCACCACCAGTCCTTTCGAGTCTCCCGTAGTGGCGGCCCAGAGCGCCGGTGCACCCACAGCGCCACCATCATCCAGCAGCCCCGACCAGGCTGCGACCAGCGGATCCCCGCTGGACCGGGGTGCAAAGCCGATCCGAACGCCATCGGGCTTCGGGGTCGCGGCACCTGGAACATGCCCGTTGCGAGCCACTTCTCGTGCCTCTTCCACTGCGGTCGATCGATCGGGCCACAAGGGCTCAGGCGGGCTCGTGGGCCCACACGCCATCAGTCCGAACAGGAAGATGCAAGGTGCCGACCGCCTCACCAGTACCCCCCGTCCCGCAGCGCCTGGAGTTGCGCCTCCGAGAGCTTCTGACTGGTCTCACTCCGCTCCTGCCCATCGTACCAAGCCGACAGACGAGTGCGCAGCTCGGCAGCCAGCTCGAGATTGTTGCCCAGCACATCCACCTGCTCGAGCGGATCGCTCGCGGAGTGGAAGAGCTGGAAGGCGGGTGCGGAGATGGGTGTGGTGCGAAGGGTCTCGCCGTACAGCGGATGGTCGAGGGGAAGCCCTGAGAACACCAGCCGATGGGTGGCCGTGCGCGCCGAGACCTGTCCAATGACGCCAGTTTGGAAGACCGTTTCCTTCGGTGTGACTTCGCCGCCCATCAGGACCGGCCAGAGCGAGCGCCCCCGCACCCCCGCGGGAGCCACAGTGCCGGCGATGTCGGTAAGGGTCGGCACCAGGTCCACGGCATCTGCGAGCACAGGGCTCTGCATCCCCCGCGCACGCTCTGGAATGGCGCCCCCGCCCACCACCCAGGGCACCCGCGTGGTGGTGTCTTGCACCACGGACCGGTGGTTCGTGAAGCCGTGGTCCTGAAGGTCTTCCCCGTGGTCAGAGACCACAATCACCACCGTGTTGTCCCAGACTCCGAGTGTGTCGAGACCTTCGAAAAAGACCCCAAGATAGAAGTCCGCGAGGAGCACGCCGGCATCGTAGTGTGCCTTCATGTGCTCCAACGAACCGGACGACAGGGCCTCCGACCGTGTCTGTCCCGTGGCGGCATCGAGGGTGTAGACCCGCGGATCGAGGATGCGGCTGCCCGTGCTGTGCCAGATCCGGTCGAGCTGCAGCTCCGGGTAGTACCGCCCGCCGATCATCCGCTCGGTCTCGTTGAACGACGCGAGGAGCTGGTCGATGGGATCGGTCTCCGACTGCCCCTCAAACGGATGGTAGAACGGGCCGGGTTCGATGTACGGACGGTGGCAGTCGTAGCCGTGCAGAAACAGAGCGAAGGGCTTGGCATCCGGGGCGCGAGACGCCAAGAACGAAAGCGCCACCGGCACGGTGTCCTGGAGGCTGCCCCACCGCCCACCTTCATAGAAGAGGTCGAAGCCCTGGTTGAAGCCGAACTCGACCCCCACGTGGCCCGATGCGAGGCTGGCTGCGGTCTCGTAGCCCACCTGCTGCAGCACCTCGGGGAAGGTCAGCTGCTCAGGCCCCATGACATACCGGAGGTAGTCGGGCACCGAGACCTCGAGCGGATGCCGCCCGGTGAACAGCGACGCGTGCGATAGCAGCGACTCATTGGACTGGGAAAAGCCCGCCGGAAACCAAGCGCTGTCGGCGACGAACGCATCGAGGTTGGGACTCGCTGGGTTTGGACCGCCCCCAAAACCCGTGCGGTCCAGACGCAAACCATCCACGGAGATCACCACGATGTTGGGGAGGCTCGGATTGGCCTGCACCGAGCGGCAACCGGTCTGCATCCCTCCGAGCAGCGCAACCGTGACCGGCAGCGCGAGCGCGAGGAACTGCGAGCGGTGGGACATGGGGCCGATCTCCAAAGCGATGATGCTATACCTCACCCATGCGTTTTGCGGCGACCACTATGGCCTTCGGCATGGGCCTTTGCTTTCTGGCCTGCGACTCGCGTGGCTGGACCCCCAGCACACCGGTCAACGCAGATCCCCCTGAAGCCCGACTGCTCGCGGTCTTGGACTCCAATGACGATGGCGTCCTCGACGCCGCCGAATATGCGCGCCGGTCCGGCGGTCAGGCCGACTTCTCGGATGCCGACCGCGATGGCGATGGCCGAGTCGATGGCCCGGAGCTCCGCGCCCTGATGTGGAGCATGGAGACGGGCCCTCGCGGAATGGGGGGCGGCAAAGAACAGCGTCGACGATGGGGAGAGGGCAGACGAGGCCGCCGATAGCGGCACATGGGCTCACTCCAGCCGGAAGCGCGCATGGCAGTCCGTGCACACATCGACCACGCCGCCCACTGCCTTCCAAGCGGCCTTGCGATCGGGAGACACAAGCGCGCCCGCCTGCTGGAGTCGGGTGTCGGCCGCATGCCCCAGGTCGCCCCAAAGCGCCGGGACACCGGCCGGCAGCCGCGCTCTCTGGTGCTCGCGTGCGAGGCGCGCATGCTGCGCTGCTTCTGCGTAGCCCTCCCCCGCTGCGACCGCTGCGAGCAGGGCGTTCACACTCTGCAGACTTCCCTGCATCACCGCACGAACTGCGGCATGCTCGGATGCCGTCACGGTGAGGACTTGCCGGTCATCATCGCTCGATGGCTGCGCCGACGCCCCGACCAGCTCCGGCCACGGCAGGACCGCAACGCTGAGCCACACTCCCGCCACACCGGCCAGTCCGAGGGGCCCCACGCTGTGGTTGCTGCGACGGGCCATCCACACTCCAGTTCCGGGCGGCTTCGCTTGGAGACGATAACCTGACCCCGGACCTCCGAGCCCCCGCCTGCCATGCCCACCCCGTCCTCATCCCGCACAAGTGCGCGCCGACCGCCCTGGACGCGACGTCTGGTTGCCCTGCTGCTGGGTACCGCCGCGACGGCCGTCGGCTCCACCGCGAGGGACGCCTGGTCGCAGACGTTGCACGGATCGTCGGCGTCCGCCCACGGGCTCGGGCTCCAGTTCTCGCAGTCGCCTTCATCTTCTCCTCATAAACATTTGAGTTTTACCGGCGTCGTCAGCGGCATCTTGCTTGTGACGGCACCTGCAGGCGTCCACACGTACTCGA
>CAJWOS010000596.1 GCA_913044235.1 uncultured Pseudomonadota bacterium | reverse complement strand
CCGTCGTCCGAGTGCTCCTACAAGCCGCTCAATCCCATGCGTCTTGGTGACATCCACGCCCGAAACCACCTCGATGGACATCGACTGGAGCGCGGGCACCACCTGCCGACATGTGCCGATGACTTCGTCTCCACGGGCGCTAAGCTGCTCCACCAAAGCAAGGCCGATGCCTCGGCTGCATCCCACAACCACGGCTCTCAGTGGCATCAGTGCTCCTCCGAGACTTCGTTTCGGGTCCAGGCCGGAATCTCGACTTCGATGGTTTGAGATCCGTCGGGAACGCATTGACACGCGAGGCGTGAGTCATCTTCGAGCGCAGGGGCAAAGTCGAGTTGGTCTTCTTCTTCCTCAATCGGTTCATTGGTCGACTCGATTCCTGACCGCACGTAGACGTGGCACGTGGAGCAGGCGCAGACCCCGCCGCAGGTATGGTCAAGCTCCACGCCATGGTGCAGCAGAATGGAAAGCACCGAGCCTACGTGGCCTTCTTCGTGAGTGGGGAGGTCTTCTGGCTCTACCCGGAACTCTTGACCGGTATTGACCAGCCGAAGCGTGTACGGACGCGTGGGGAGCGGGGGTGCCGCAGACTTGATGAAGGGGTTGATACCCATTGTTCCTCCGACCGGACGGCCAATATCCCGACGTTCCGATTCGGCACGACCCGATTCCTGCGATGAGGACGAAGGGCAGTTCCAACAAAACAGCGAGGCCCTGGCGTGGGCCAGAGCCTCGTGAAGTGGCACGGGCGCGAGGACTTGAACCCCGGACCTGCGGATTTGGAATCCGCTGCTCTACCAACTGAGCTACACCCGTACATTCTCGGCTTGCAGTATGCTGAGGTGCCGGCGCCGTCAAGGGACCAATACCCTCAGAACCAGCCCTTCGGACCGAGCAGACCATAGGCGACGGCAACCGCTGAAAGCGGGCCGAGGTAATACGCGAATCGCGAAAAATCGCCCGAGCGGACCAACCGAAGGAGAAGAATCAACGCTGCCCAGCCACTCAATGCAGCCGCGACGAAGCCCACGCCCAAAGGGGCAAGGTCGTGCGCAGACGCAAAGTCGAAGTCCTTCGCCTCGAGCACGAAAGCCCCCAGGATGGCAGGAATACTAAGCAGAAAGCTAAAGCGTGCAGCGAGATCTCGGCGCAGCCCAAGCATCAGTGCCACCGCGATGGTGGTGCCGGATCGAGAGATACCCGGCGTAATGGCCACTCCCTGCGCCAGCCCAATGAAGAGAGCATGGCGCCAGGACATCTCCTGGATGGTTCGCACTCCTTCCGCAAGAGCACGTGTGCGCCAGAGCAGGACGGCGGTGAGTCCGAATGCGATTCCTACCGTGAGTGTGGTAGTGAACAGCTGCTTGAAGGTTTCCCTGAACAGGATTCCGATGAGGCCGGTGGGTACAGAGCCCACCACCACCCACGCCGCCAGTCGCAGACCATCGCGCTTCATCGCCGGTCCGCTGCCCGCGAGATCGCGAAAGACCGTGGCGATGTCGGAGCGATACATCACCAAGACCGGCACCAGAGTTCCCATGTGCAAAACGAGGTCGAAGGCCACATGGTCGCCGAGACCCGTGATTTGGTCGCCAAACACCTGCTGAAACAAAACCAAGTGCCCCGACGACGACACCGGCAGAAACTCGGTGAGTCCCTGGACGATGCCGAGAAGTACTGCGAAGAGCAAAAGCGGCATGGGTGCTCTACCTACTGCTTTGGGACGGAGGTACGCAGGCGTGCCAGCATATGGCCGGGCGATTTCGTGGGTAGAGCATCTTGCCCGATGCCGCATCCGTGGGCTGAGTGGGCATCGCCCTCACCATCAAAATCGACAACGACGCGAGGTTGTTGCTCATCGCACCCCTTGTTTCGCGCCGTTCATCCCGCAGGCCCATGCACGCCTTTGGCGTCTGCGCTCCATGTGCCAAACGCATCATGGCCTCTTCTCCTTCGATGCTTCCGCAGGCGGCGGCTTGGCGCTGCTCGCGGCAGTCGACGACGCAGCGGCATCGGACGCTGCGTTTGCGCCGGCTTCGGTCTGGGAGGCTTCCTTCCCACTGCGTTCCACTTGCCGGGCCTTTTCGGCCTTGGCCTCCGCTTGTTCTGCCGCCTTCTTGGCTTCGGTCGCAGCGATGCTCGGCCCCTCGCCGGTGACCGGGTCTAGAGCCTCAAGCCAAGTGAGGACGGCTCGGACAGCCGTGCGATCCATCACGGGTGCAAAGGCCGGCATCGTGCCCTTCCCACGATGAATCGCAGTCATCCACGGCTCGTGGTCTGACGGCACACGGCCTGCGAGCGCAGGCGCAGCGATAGGCCCGGCTTCGGCCAACGGTCCGTCAGCCAGCCCTCGCTTGCCGTGACAGTGCCAACAGTTCTCCAGGTAGAGCTGCTCGCCACGCTCCTCCGCCGGAGGGAACTTGCTCGGCTGCTTGGCCACAGCACCCGTTCCGCCGATGCCCAGCAACAGCAGCGCCCCCACGAATGTGGCCGGATGTTTGTCTCGGGACCAGCCCATGCGGTGCTCCATCAGGGAAAACAGCGGATTCCGCATAACGAATGTACGGCGCGAGCGAGCACTTGACCTCCCCTATGGACATCGAGAGGTACAAATCTCGCCGGAAAGCCTCGAACAGCGCCCGGAGGGAGGAACAGCGCCCGGAGGGAGGGGGAGAACGACTCGAGCCCGAACCATACGGCTCGGGCTCGAAAAGTGGCGGGATAGACGGGACTCGAACCCGCGGCCTCCGGCGTGACAGGCCGGCGTTCTAACCAACTGAACTACTACCCCAGAATCTCCAAGGACCGGTGCTCCTGATGGAGCTCTGAAAAGATCAAAAAGGGAGTGGGCGGAACAGGGCTCGAACCTGTGACCCGCAGCTTGTAAGGCTGCTGCTCTCCCAACTGAGCTACCCGCCCGGAAGAGACACACGCTTGCGGGGGTACCGCGCGCTGCGGTGAACGTTCGTCACCGCACATCTCTCGAAGACCCCGCACTCTTATGAGCGGTTCACAACGCCGTCAAGTGGAAATCTACGCGCCCAGAGGCACCCATGGTTCTACACCGGACCCGAGCCACTCCGGGACCCCTTCAGACCATTCAAGGGCGTGAACCAGCACCTCGTCCATGTGTGCGACCAAAATGATTTCCAAGCCCTGCTGCACCTCAGCAGGCAGGTCTCGAAGATCTTTTCCATTGACCGCCGGGATCAAGACCGTGCGGGCCCCTCGACGCCAGGCCGCCAGGAGCTTGGCCTTCAATCCACCGATTGGCAGCACCCGTCCGCGAAGGCTGACCTCACCGGTCATGGCCACGACACCACGCACCGGCACCTTCGTGAGCGCACTCACAAGCGCAGTCGTCATGGCGATTCCTGCACTCGGGCCGTCGGTCTTGAGCGAATTGCCGGGATAGTGCACGTGCAGATCATGCGTCTCGTGCACATCGTCGGCCACGCCAAGCACATCCGCTCGACTTCGCACGTAGGAAAACGCCGCTGTAGCACTCTCTTTGAGCCAGTCGCCCAGGCGCCCGGTCAGAATCAGCTTGCCTTTTCCCGGCAGCACCGAGACTTCAATCTCCAGAACCGCGCCGCCCCAAGGCGTGACCGCGAGTCCCTTGACCAGCCCCACCTCGGGTTCGAGTGAAAGCTCCGTATGTACATGGCGCGGCACTCCAAGAAGCGTGTCCACCTCCTCTGCGCCCACACTCACAGACACTTCGGGCCCCTGCTCGACCACTTTTCGCGCCACCTTGCGGCACATCCTCGCCAGCTCCCGCTCCAGCCCCCGAACCCCTGCCTCACGCGTATATTGCTGCACGATCCTGGCGACGGCATCGGGGGAAATCTGGATGTTTGCCTCGGTCAGGCCGTTTGCCTCTCGCTGTTTCGGAACAAGGTAACGCTCGGCAATCCGAAGCTTCTCTTCCGAGGTGTAGCCACTGACTTCGATGATCTCGAGTCGGTCGCGCAGGGGCGCCGGGATGCCTGCGAGTCCATTTGCGGTACACACGAAGAGCACTCGGGAGAGGTCGTAGTCGAGGTCGAGGTAGTGATCGACAAAGGTGGCGTTTTGCTCCGGATCGAGGACCTCGAGAAGCGCAGAAGATGGGTCGCCCCGGAAGTCGGTGGACATCTTGTCGATTTCATCGAGCAGGAACACCGGATTGGACGCTTCCACTCGGCGCAAACACTGGAGGATTTTCCCGGGTAGGGCACCGATGTAGGTGCGCCGGTGACCGCGGATTTCCGCCTCGTCGCGCACGCCTCCCAGCGCCTGCCGTACAAACGGACGGCCCGTGGCGCGAGCGATCGACCGCCCGAGAGAAGTCTTTCCCACTCCAGGAGGACCCACGAGACACAGAATGGG
>CAJWOS010000595.1 GCA_913044235.1 uncultured Pseudomonadota bacterium | reverse complement strand
CGCTCGGCCCTTGGCTCAAGACTCCGAGTGGCAATCCACTTCCCGTCCCGCTTCCATGGTTGCTGCTCGAGTCGGTCGTGCCCTATTTCGACCGGTTGTGGTGGCCCGGACGCTTTCAAGTGATCGTCGTCCTTGCGCTGGTCCCTCTCGCTGCATTTGGACTCGAGAGCCTCGCCAAGCGGTGGGCTGCGCACTGGGTGGGCGGAGGCTTTGCCGCGCTGTTCGGTCTGCAGCTTGTGATCGGAAGCCCCCACCACACGCTCCCGGCAAGCCCGCCCCGCCCCTTCGACGGCGAATTGTATGCGCAGGTCGACGGCCCCATCCTGACCGTACCGATGATGGCACCCATCCCCGACATCCGATTCGTTTTGTGGCTGCAAGTGCTCCATCAAAAGCCCATCACCGGTGGACTGGGTGAGCACCTTCCCGGACACCTCCCCAGCGCATGGGAGCAGTTCGTGGACAACAACCGCCTGCTGGATGTACTGCGAGACGCCAACACTGAGCGGCTCACACAGCGCGTGGTCACCCCCGCCGACATCGAGCTCCTGCGAGAGGCCGGTTTGCGTTGGGTGGTGATCGACAGCGCCGTCTTGACGCGGGAGCGCCCCGCTGCATGGATGCAGCGCCATCGCAGCATCTTGTCCTCAATCTGGGGCGCTCCCGATGTGTCGACCGACCAGGGCTTCGCCTGGCGCCTCGACCCCATTCCGGAGACCGTTCGCATTCCCGATCAGCCTCTGCCGCCGGTGCGGCCACCCTCCGACGGATTCGCAACACCTCAGCCCCGGCCATCACAGCAGCGGTGATCCCTGGCGCCAAACGACGACACCCCGCGGACTCGGTGGCCCGCGGGGTGCTTCCATGCAAGGAGGGAGGCTCAGGCTTCCGTGGACTCGGCGGCTGCAGCTTCGGCATTGGCCGCTGCGAGAGCCGCTCGCTTCTCAGCGATGTTGTCGGCGCCCAGCGCAATCTCAAGCACCTGCTCCATCCGACCGCAAAAGAAGAACTCGAGCTCTTCCTGGATCTCGTCGGGCACTTCGGGGAGGTCCTTCTTGTTCTTCTCGGGCAGGATCACGCGCGTGATGCCGGCACGATGCGCAGCAAGGACCTTTTCCTTGATCCCGCCCACCGGAAGCACTGCTCCCCGAAGGGTCGCCTCACCGGTCATGGCGATGTTGGGGTCGACCTTGATGTCGGTGAGCAACGAAACGATCGCGGTCAACATGGTGACCCCGGCGCTCGGCCCGTCCTTGGGTATCGCCCCCGATGGAACATGCACGTGGATGTCGGTCTTCTCGAAGAGATCTTCGTTGATACCGAACTCCGTGGCCGAGGCCTTGATGAAGCTCGACGCCACACCCACCGATTCCTTCATCACGTCGCCAAGGGAACCGGAGAGACGCATCCCGCCCTTGCCCTTCATCTTAGTGGCTTCAATGAACAGAATGTCGCCACCCACCGCGGTCCACGCGAGGCCGGTGGCCACGCCCGGAACAGCAGTGCGCTCTGCAACATCACTGAAGTATTTGATGGGACCGCGAATCTCTTCGACCATGTCACGGCCGATGACCGCCTTTTCCTCAAGGTCTTCGGCCGCCACCTGCTTCGCGACCCAGCGACACAGCGCCGCGATTTCCCGCTTCAGCGACCGCACCCCAGCTTCGCGCGTGTAGCTTTCGATGAGGAAGCGAACGCCCTCATCGGTCATCTCCACATGCTCGTCTGCGATTCCGTGCTCGCCCAGCTGCTCTGGAATGATGTAGCGACGCGCAATCTTGAGCTTGTCCTCCATCGTGTAGCCGGGGATCTCAATGATCTCCATCCGGTCACGAAGCGGACCGGGAATCGGGTGCGCCTGGTTTGCAGTGGCAATGAACAGCACCTTGGAGAGGTCGAACGGCACATCGAGGTAGTGATCGGCAAAGGTGTCGTTCTGCTCCGGGTCGAGAACCTCGAGCAGCGCCGACGATGGATCGCCACGGTAGTCGGCGCCAAGCTTGTCGATCTCGTCGAGGACAAAGACGGGGTTGTTGGCACCAGCCTTCTTCATGCCCTTGATCACCTTGCCGGGCAGCGAGCCAATGTACGTGCGTCGGTGACCACGAATCTCGGCTTCGTCGCGCACACCGCCAAGTGCGATGCGATGCATCTTGCGCCCCAGGGCACGCGCCACCGACTTGGCGAGCGAGGTCTTGCCCACACCGGGCGGGCCCACGAGACAGAGAATGGGGCCCTTCATGTCGGTCTTGAGCTTGCGGACTGCGAGGTATTCGATGATCCGCTTCTTCACCTTTTCGAGACCGTAGTGGTCTTCATCGAGGATCTCAGCGGCGCGATTGATGTCGAGGATGTCATCGGTGGAGACCGACCACGGAAGGTCGATCAGCCAGTCGATGTAGGTCCGGCTGACCGTGAACTCCGCCGCACCGGGGCTCATACGACTCATTCGCTTGAGTTCCTTCAGCGCGACCTTTTCCACTTCGGGAGGCATCCCCGCGGTCTTGATCTTCCGCTTGAGATCCTCAAACTCTTCCTGTCGGTCGTCGACCTCGCCGAGCTCTTTCTGTATGGCCTTGAGCTGCTCACGCAGGAAGTACTCTCGCTGCGCCTTGTCCATCTCGCCTTTGACTTCTGTCTGGATCTTGTTGGACAGCTCGAGAACCTGAATCTCTTTGTTGAGCAGCGCAATGACCTTGTCCATGCGCTCGGAGGTCTCGAAGGTGTCGAGCAACTCCTGCTTCTCCTCGACACCGATGCCGAGGTTCGACGCCACGATGTCGGAGAGCACGCCGGGGTTGTCGATGCTCCGAACGAGAAAGCTCGCTTCACTCGGGATTTGGGGCGACAGGTCGATGATCCGCTGCGCAAGTTCTCGGAGGTTGCCCATCTTTTCATCGAGCGACGCCGGGTGTTCCGCAGGCTCTTCGAACACTTCCACTTCCGCCCGAAGGTACGGGTCGGTGTGGTCGAACTGCTTGACCTTGAGTCGCGCGAGCCCCTGGATGATCACCGACAGCTTGTTGCCCGGCATCTTCACCGACTTGAGGACCTTGACCACTGTTCCGGTGGCGTAGAGCTCGTCGGTGTCTGGATCTTCGTTCTTGGCGTCTTTCTGAGACAGGATGCCGAGCACCATGCCGCCCTCGAGCGCCTCCTCGACGGCCAACAGACTTTTGTCGCGGCCAACGTTGATGGGGAAGGCGAGCACCGGGAAGATCACGGTGTTGCGAATGGCGAGAATGGGCAGATTCATCTCGCGTGGCAGGCTGCTTCCGTCCTGCTCGGGGTTGTCAGTCGACATCAATTCCTCGGCTTTCAGGGGACCGTTGACATACCACGGGCGAATGTCAGGGAAATCATCAGAGGGGGAATCCAGCACTTCGAGACATGTCGGCGGGTCGTGATGGCTCCGCAGCGCCTTCGAACCGTCCGATGTTGCCGTCCCGGATACCCGCGGCACCGCCCTTTAAACGCGAGCGACCGCGGGGCAACCGCACAACACGGATGTGGCGACACGGAGCAGATCCATCATGGTTTTCGACGCGGTGCAGGAATTCGACCCCGCTCCCGCATCGTTCGCTCGTATGCGGGCATGTCGTGCAGCGGCCATGTGCGGGTGCGGAGATTTTCCGCAGTCGGCGCATACTCAGCAAACATGGGGTCGGGCGGTCGAACGTCCAAGCCATCGGCAGACCATCCTGCGAGATCCCACACCACAAGCGCTCCATCCACTGCTGCCGGTGGGCCGAGTTCGTCGATCAGATACCGCTGCACCACGAAGGGGGCATCGAGTCGACCGTCTTCGCCCAATGCGCGCCACATCGGGGTGTTGTGGAGGTTGGCATCCACCAGGTGTCGATCGAGAACCACCCAGCGAAAGCCCTCCGCGCGGAACCGAAGCAGATCGACGGGCCGAAAGTTCCGCTCTTTCGCTGGGTCGATCGTCGCGCTCTTCAGGTAGCGAATGAAACGATTCGTGAGACGCGTATCGAACCCCTCGGGCCAAAAGAGGCGGGCGTTTTCCGCCATTCCGCCAAATGTTGGCTGCGCATGGACCGGCTGCCATGCGATCGAGACTCGGGCCAGACCAACAGGAAGCTCGATCAGGCCGCCCCCAAGGGTGCCAAGGGTGCGCATCACAGGGGGAGGAGAAAGGTCTCGACTCACCAGCGGAAGCGCGAGATTCCGGTGCTGTTCGAAGCCCGCGCCAACCAAAACCAACAGAGCGAGTCCGCCTGCCCGACCTGCCCAGGCCTCGGAGCGGGCTTCGAGCCGCTGAAGGGCTCCACAACCCCCTAAAATCAGGCCTAAAAAGGCCACGACGACCATCCGGTACGGAAACCAGAGGCGGTCGAAGAACGGTACCAGTCGATACGCCGCCA
>CAJWOS010000594.1 GCA_913044235.1 uncultured Pseudomonadota bacterium | reverse complement strand
CATCGTATCGAATCTAACTTGATACGTTCCCCAAGAATTGGAGATGATTGCGGACGGTTTGTTGGCCTGAAACTCCCGTTCGAGCGTAATCTGGTCGCTCGTTTGGTATGGCTTGAATCCGTCATCGAGCTGAATTTGCCATACCGGATCGGCACCCAGCGCGTCCTTCATCGCATCGAGAACCTGGTGCAGCAGGAGGAGGTTTTCGCGCATGACGCCCAAAGCGATCTCGCGCTCGGCATCGGTGACTGAGATGCCCTGCCGGGTGTCGTCGGGGGCGATTTCCCGCGCAAGTGCTTCCTTGGGCTCGAGGCCGCTGTCTGTGCCACGTGCCGCCCACCATACGCCAATGGTGGCCGAGGGAAGCCACAACGCCACGGCCCAAAGGGCCCAGGGACGTTGTTGCGTGGCTTGGCGGGGCATGAGCGACTCTACGGGAGCGAGGGGATGGGCCAGGTGAACGAGACCGCCCAGATCGGCGCAGCGTTCCGCTCAGCGATCGGCGTTGAGCTGGGCCCAGCCCACCTGCACGTCACCGTTACCCCGGTCGAACGACAGGAACAGGTCGTTGCCTCGAAGCACGAGCTGCGGGCGGGTGTATCCAGATCGGCTGGTCATTGAGAGGGTGCTGATGTGGTTCCAGTTCTCGTCGAATCGGGACAGCTCCACCGAGGACTGGGAGTCGGCGTTGTCGCCATTCCACATGTGCTGGTGGGCCACGTACCAGTCTCCAGTCTTCGGGTCCTGAATGCAGCCGGAGGAAAACCAGATCCACTCATCGGTGTCGGCCGGGATGGGAAGCTCGAAGGCGTCTTCGGCACTCGTGTTCCAGTCACGATCGTACCGAACCCCCACGAGCCCATGGTTTTTGTAGTTTCCGGCAACCCGCACGAAGCCATCGGGTGTGGGGGCCACGCACCCCAGCTGGGAACCATTCGAGGGGTCTTCCACCGCACGGGGTGCCTCGATGATGGAGAGATCGCGGTTGTAGACGCCCACCATCTTTTCGTAGCCATCGGCGCCATAGTTGAGGTGCAGCTCGTCGCCGGCCAGCACCAGCTTCATGTCGTTGGTGGGCACTGGGGAGTCGCTCACCACCTGGATGGGGTCGATGATCGGCACGCCGCTGAGGTTGTAGGCGCCGAGCACGATCCCGGTCTGTTCGGGATCGGAGGCGGCCACGATCACGCGGTCGCTCATCAGCACGGTGGAGATGTCGGTGAGCACGAATCCATCCACGGGTTCTCCCGCCATCGTGTCGATGCGCTCGCCAAGGTCGTCGAGCCCGTTCGAGATGTCGTAGAACGCGGTGGTCTTGCCGTACAGCGTGGCCAGCCAGACTGTGTCTTCATGCACAGACAGGGCGGTCCAGATGTCGCTGTCGAGGCTCACGATGGTCCAGGCCTCGAGGCTTTCGGCCGGATGAATGGGGACCGCTCCGGTGTCGCCGGTGTCGCCCGTGTCGCTCCAGTCGCCGCTGTCGGAAGTGTCGTCTGTGCTTGGTCCGGAGTCGTCGGGAGCGGCGGTGTCTTGCCCGCTGCCGGTATCGAACGTTTTCGCGGTGGGCAGGAGGGGAGCGGAGGCGGTGCAGGCCCCAAGGCCCAGGGCTGTGAGCCCGAGTCGCGTGAGGCGTGCAACGGAGGTGGTGTGAGGATCCATGCATGCACGGTATGCGCCGGGTTTGCGTGGTGTCGAGTTGCGCGCGCGGATTCGTGCATTTCGTCACGCGTGGGCGAGAACCGGGCGCTGTGGAACCGCACGCTGTGCAGCGAATCTCCGTGGAAGATGGTGCCGCATGGGCTGCACCAGTGGGGGCTGGGATCTATACTGGGCCCACAACATGGGATGACCGATGCTTCGTTGGCTGAAGACCGAATGGAACACCGTGGTTGCTGCACTCCTGCTGGTGAGCGTCGCGGCGAGCTTTAGTGGTGGCTGTATTGACGACAAAGACAGTGGCTACGAGACCGGGTACTGATCGAGCGCGGTCCAACGCCCGCCTGGCTGTTGCCGGTGTGTGGACCGCAGCGGGTGGCTGCGTGGACCCGCGGCGCACTCGGAGCGGTGAGGCCTACCGCACCAAGCTGTACAGCAGGGCGACTTCGTCGGTGGTGAGGGCGCGATCAAAGAAGGCCACCTCGTCGACAGCCCCATCGAAGGGGTGGCCTTCGACCGGGTCGCTGGCGTTCGCGTACTCGGCGTGCAGCAGGCCGATCGACAGCAGGTTGTCAGTGTCGAAGGTCTGGCTGGCGTAGGGGGCGGTGCTCCAGGTGCCGTCTACGATGCCGTCCACATACAGGGTGACGTCGCCAAACCGGTCGATGGTCACCACCACGTTGTGCCAGTTGCCGTCGGCGACGGTGAGCGTGCTCTCATAGAACAGGTCGCTCGACGTGCCGCCATCCACGAAGAATGCGATTCCAGCGGGGTTTCCGGTGGTGTCGATCCGGGTCCCGGTGAGGCCGATGCCGAAGCGCCCGTCTGTCATCCCAGGGTCAGACTTGCCGAGCACGTAGCCCTGCGTGTTGGTGGTGCTCATCCACAATGAGATGCTCAGGGAGTCTGCGCCCAGATCGAGGGTGTCGCCAAAGTCGATCCAGTCTGTGAAGCCGCCCAGGTCGATCGCCGTGTCGGGGTCGTCGGCCATCACTCCTGGAACGCCCAGAGCACCGCTGGCGAGCCCCTTGTACGCCCCGTCTCGTCCTCCTCCGGTCGCGTCGATGGCCACGGTGGCCCCGTCGCTCTCGCCGAGTCGCCACCACGCCAGAGGCGCATGGGCCTCAAGGCAGTCGGCGTAACAGGTGGGCCAGTCACCGCAGTTGGGGATGTCGACCTCGCCGTTGCAGTCCTCGTCGATGTTGTTTTCGCAGAGGTCGCGGGCCGCGGGGTACACATTGGGGTCGTTGTCGTCGCAGTCACCCTCTTCCACAGTGGCGCCGTCTCCGTCGGCGTCCACCCCTTCCGATGTGTCGCCGGTGTCGGTGCTGCCGGTGCTGGAGCCGGTCGAGCCTCCGCCCGAGGTGCCCCCGCCGTCGCTGTCGTCGGCACCTGTTCCGCCGCCGTCTGTGTCGGTGGCCTCGTCACCGTCGGTGGGCGGTGGGGTGGTGGTCGCGTCGTCATACTTGACGGAGCCGGCGTCCAGGGTGGACTGGCCGCAGCCAATGGGCAGCCAGGCCGCGAAGAAGAAGGCCACCGGTGCGGGGAACGGGAAGGCGATGTCGCTGGTCATGCGATCTCCGGGCGCGCCCGTGTATGCGGCGGATGTGGCGTGCCGCTCAGGGGCAGTCTGCGATGGGGGCCGTATCGCCTTCAAAGGCTCCGTCATTTCCAAAGCCGCTGCCATCCGTGGCGGTGGCGCTGGTGCCGTCGTTCAGGGGCCAGTAGCCCACCAAATCGGACAGGGTGGCGTCGAAGCTGGTGCTGGCCAGGGCGGCGATCTCGCTCGTGGACAGCGCTCGCGACCACACCCCCACCTGTGCCACTTGGCCGTCGAGGCTGAGCTCCACATTGGACAGGCCGTTGGGGAAGCTGCGACCGATGGCGTAGCGCGTGTGCTCGTAGTCCGAGCCGTCGTAGGACAGGTCGGCGTTGTTGGCCGTGGTGTCTTCGAGCACCAGGGCGCCGTCCACGTACAGGCGCACGGTGCTGGCGTCGCGGGTCACGGAGAGGTGGGTCCACTGATCCGTGGGGACGGCGCTGGGGCTGTACCAGTTGGGATCGGGGTAGGTGTCGGTGCTCTCCTGCCCGGTACCCACGAACAGCGCGAGGGAGCCGCCGAGGACCTGCATCGCATAGCCGGAGTTGCGGGCCAGGGTGGATGAAGTGGTGTGCTCGGCGGTGAAGATCGGATGGGTCGAGACCGTGGTGGTGCTCGGGATCCACACCCATGCGCTGATGGAGAAGGCATTGGTGATGCCCAGCAGGTCTTCGGTGTTGCCCACCAGGATGCCGTCGCCGCTGCCGTCGAGCACCACGCTCGTGCAGTCTTCGGTGGTCACCGCGGTGCTCGCGGGGGTGCCGAGGTCGTCTCCGTCGTCGGGGGTGGCTGTACAGATCCAGGTCTCGCTGGGCCCTACGTCTTCCCCCAGCACGGTGTCGTCGGGCCACACGGTGGTCGACGGGCCGATGAAGTCTGGGGTGCCGGAGTCGAGTCCGGAGTCGGCGCTGCCGGCGATGTAGTCCACGCCATCTACGGTCCAGGCCATCGTGTACACCGCGGTCTCGCCGTCGGCGTCGGTCAGCTTGGGGTCCGCGCCCGCATCCAGCAGCGCCTTGCACAGGTTGGGGCGGCCGGCGTGCGCGGCGCGGTGCAGCAGGCTGCGGCCGTGCTCCTCCGGGTCCGGCAGCTCCAGCACCGACACGCCCGCTCCCCCCACGAGCAGACGGACGAAC
>CAJWOS010000593.1 GCA_913044235.1 uncultured Pseudomonadota bacterium | reverse complement strand
GCGCGGCGAACGGCCCACGGACGGCACGAACGGCGCGCGGCGGCGGCGGCTCGTGCGCGGGCAGCTCGCGGCGCGCGGTCCCGATGGACGACGACGCCTCCATGCTCCCGCACAGCCTCTCCAGACTCCGCATCCCGGCGCCGGGCACAACGCATGGCCATGCCGACCCGATAGCCCCCACCCGAGAGGTCTCCCACCATGCTCATGCAATCTCCCCTCCGCCTCCCCCGCACCGGCCGCACCCTGCGCAACCGGAGCGTGCTCGCGGCCATGACCAACAAGCAGTCTGCCGAAGACGGTACGCTGTCCCCCGCCGAGATCCAGTGGCTCGCCCACCGAGCAGCGGGAGGCTTTGGCATCATCACCACGGCGGCCACCCATGTCACGCCAGGCGGCAAGTCTTGGTGCGGGGAAATGGGCGTGTGGAGCGACCACCACCTGCCCGGGCTCACAACGCTCGCCAATGCCATCCGCGCCGAAGGTGCCGTGAGCCTGGCGCAGATCTTCCACGGCGGGCGACGAGCGCCCCGAGAGTGGACCGGCCAGCAGCCCGTCTCCGCAAGCGACCTCCCTGCCGACGACCGAACCGAGGCCACCCGGATGCTCTCCAGTCTCGAGGTCGACGATCTCGTCACGGCTTTCGTCGAAGCGGCGGTGCGCTGCGAACGCGCCGGTCTCGATGGCGTGGAGCTCCATGGCGCACACGGCTACCTCATCAGCCAGTTTCTCGGCACCAAGACCAACCGTCGCACCGACCGCTGGGGCGGTGATCTCGCCAGTCGCGCTCGATTTCTGCAGTCCATCGTGGAAGGCATCCGTGCCGCAACGGCGCCGAGCTTCCTCATCGCAGTCCGACTCTCTCCCGTGCTGCCCGACGTGGGCGTGACTCTTGCCGATAGCGAAGCCCTGGTGCCGCTCGTCGCCTCCTGGGACATCGACCTGCTCCATGTGTCTTGTTGGGACGTCACTGTGCAGGACGAAGACCACGGCCAGACCTTCACCCGGCGCTTCCGAGACGCCTTGCCGACCGACGTTCCACTGATCTCGACAGGAGGAATCTGGACGCAGTCCGATGTGGACTTCGTGTTTGATCAGGGCGCCGACCTCGTGGGCGTCGCACGGGCTGGGATTGGCCATGCAGACTGGCCACGGCAGCTCGCCGGTGGAATCACCGATCCCAAGCGGCCTCCCTTCACGCCCGAACACCTCGCGCGCGCCGCCCTGAGCCCACCATTCATCGAATACATGCGGCGATGGAAAGGCTTCGTGACCGACGGCCGCGCCTGAACCGCAACGAGCGGTGGCCCCCCCAAGAGCGCTCGGCATCCAGTACGATACCCCGCACTCCAGGAGCCCCAATGTCTCGACGGCGTTGCATCTGCGGCCGGTCTTCCACACTGCCGCTCTGCGACGGGGCCCACACCGTGGAGGGCTGGCGCTGTGCGATGACCCATTCGGTGCCCTACAACACGGTGTTTGCCGGCGGGCCTGCCTACCACACCGTGGTCGAACGACTCGCACACGCAAAGCGGGGCAGTGCCCTTCACCACCTCAAGGGCCGGATTGCGGCCGAGTCCCTGACCCTCATCACTGATGGCACCGACTTCGACGAACTTCGGCCGGCGCTGGCACGCGTGCGCGCAGAGGCCACCCGCATTCTCCTGATCGGCGCCGACCCTGCTCTCCTGGGAGGTGCGCTTCCCGGAGCAGCGGTGGTTCCCATCGAGGACTCCGACCAACCAGGCGTCTTGTGGCAGTACCTCACCAGCGCACTCGAACAGACCGCCATCCTGGTGACCGGAAGTGCGCGCATGTTCATGAGCCACGCCACCGATGACGAGCCCGCTCTGCAGCCTGCGGTCGAAGCCCTTCGAAGACTGGGGGTCACGGTCTTTTCCTGCGGCGACTCGATCCCCGGAGGGACTCGCTGGTGGGACGAAATCATCGACTCGCTCCACCGCTGTGAGCGCTTCGTTTTGGTTCTCACGCCGGCCTCGCGAGCATCCACCTGGTGTGCGTTCGAGGCCGGGGCCGCCGTGGCCCTCCAAAAACCCATCCAGCTGGTTTCGCTCGATGGTCTGCCCCCACCCTCGTTCCTCGCGCACCTCCAGATGCAGAATGTTCCCCGGCTCCGAATGCTCCACCCCTGGCTGGACGAGCGCGATGCTGTCCTGGAAGCCTTCCTCGCGCCACTTCCGAAGAACCGCAAGCACTTGCCTCGGGTCTGAAAACTGTGGAACATTGCAGCATGCGCTGGCTTCCCCCCCTCCTCTTTCTGTTCGCCTGTGGCTCCGACGCCCGGCTTTCGGCGGCCGTGGACGAGGAAGAGGAAGGCGATGAACCGGGTGAGTGCTCCGATGGCGCCGACAACGACTCGGATGGCGCCTTCGACTGCGACGACCCAGGCTGCATCACGGCCACCGAATGTGCCCTCAGCGGCACCGCAGATCTCGACGTCACGATCGAGCCCGCTGCGCCCCACTCGGGCAACGATCTTGTGTGCACCGTGGCCAATGGAGCCAGCGCTACCTTTCGGTGGTTCCGCGATGGCATCGACACCGGAATTCAGACCGAGCAGGTCGCGTCCCGCGAGACCGCTCGCGGAGAGACCTGGAAATGTGAGGCCGTACCCACCAACGGTGGCGCGGCAGGCTCCGCCACGGTCGAGGTCAGCAACGCCGGACCATCCGTATCGGAAGCCCGCATTGTGCCCGAGCTTCCCCTCGAGGGCGTGGACGACCTTCGCTGCGAGCTCGTTCGGCCAGCAGAGGACCCCGACGGAGACGAGCTGACCTATGCGGTGACCTGGCAGCTCGATGGCTTCGACACCGCATCGGGCAGCAGCGACACCCTGCCGGGCGACACCCAAATGGCCGCGCGCACGGAGGCCGGACAAGTCTGGACTTGTCTGCTCGGCGCCTCGGATGGCCATGGAGGCGCTTCCATCGGCAGCGCCACCGTAGAGATTGGTTCGTGTGATGCCGATGGCGATGGCCACGAAAATGAGCGGTGTGGGGGCGGAGACTGTGACGACGCCCGCGATGATGTGAACCCAGACCAGCTCGAAGTGTGCAACAACGGACTCGACGACGACTGCGACGGTATGGCGCCCGCCTGTGAGCTCACGGGCGAGCTGCGCAAGAGCGACGCCCACGCCATCCGCTACGGCGAGACCGCCGGGGATTACGTAGGTTTCGCGTCGGCCGGCGGACGCGATCTCGACGGCGATGGAAACGACGACTGGATCACCGGGGCTTACGCACACACCGGAGTGGCCGCGCACTCGGGCATGGCCTGGGTGCTGTATGGTCCAGTGTCGGGCACCGACAGCCTGTCGACCGCCGCCGGGCGCATCCACGGCGGAGAGAATGGTGGCTTCATGGGTCATGCGGTCGACCTCACGCCAGACCTCACCGGTGATGGCATCGCCGATGTTGCGGTCGGCGCCAGCGCGGTCGGCACCGGGCAGGGCGCCGTCTACCTGTACGCCGGACCGGTGACGGGCGAGCACACGCCCGAGACCGCGACCGCTTGGGTGGTGGGCACCGAGCACCACGCCCGCCTCGGCGCCGAGCTGATCTCGGTCATCAACTGGGATGGCACGGGCAAGAGCGCGCTCCTGGTGAGCGCGTATGATGCGGCCGGCGGCGGAACGCAACGCGGCCAGGCCTTCTTGTTCTCCGGCCCCGTCGACGGTGCGTTCCATGTCTCCGAGGCCCACGCCACCATCACGGGCGCCGAGGATGGCGAGCGCGCGGGCAACAGCATTGACGCCGGCGATGTGAATGGCGACGGAATCGCCGACCTCGTATTTGGACTGGAAGCCCGCGAAGGCAAAGGTGCCGTCTGCCACCTGCTCGGCCCCGTCTCGCTCGATGTGAGCCTCGCCGACGCCGACGCCTGCCAGGTGGGAGAGTCCGACAACGACGCGGCAGGCAACGGCGTGGCCGTTGCAGGAGACACCAACGGTGATGGCCTCGCAGACGTCCTCGTGGGTGCTCGAAACGTAGACCTCTACGGGCGCAACGCCCTCGAAGGACAGGTCTATCTGGTGCTGGGACCCCTCACCGCCGCAGACCTCGCCAGCGCCCACGCCGAGCTGCGCGGCGACCAGAGCTCCGACCAGACCGGGCTGCATGTGGCCGGCCCCGGCGACGTCAACGGTGACGGCTTCCACGACATGATGGTGGATGCCTCGGACAACGACCGGAATGGCGAAAACGCAGGTTCAGCACACCTGATCTACGGTCCAGTGACCGGTCGGATCGAGCTGGTCGCTACCGATGCCCGCTTTCGGGGAGAGCCCGGCGACTACCTGGGGGTTGGCCTTGCAGGTGGCGACCAGAACGGTGATGGATACGATGATGTCATCATGGGAATCTTCTCCAACGACACCG
>CAJWOS010000592.1 GCA_913044235.1 uncultured Pseudomonadota bacterium | reverse complement strand
CAGCTCGTCGACTCCTCGGAGCTGGAGCTGTTCGTATGGGATGTTGATTGCACCGCTCAGGCGGGCCTTTGAGAAGTCTTGGGGTTGGCGGAGGTCAACCACCAGATCGGGCTTCACTTCGCCACACTGGAGCTGCCAGGCGGCCACATCGAGCGGTACACTGGACACGACTCAGTCCTTCCCTTCGAGTCCGACGGCCACTACAGCTGCCGCGAAGACGCCGATAATGGTGACGGCACCGAGGATATAGACGAGAACCATGGGGAACTCTCAGGATGGCGCGTGCGGATGCACGGGTCTTCGTGTACGAAGGTACTCTTCGCGACCGTTGTGTGCACCTGGCATTCACGGTCTCGGTGCGAACGGCTGGAGGCGGAATGCTGGGCTGGATTCTGGTCACGGGTGTGGTGGTGCAGGCGGGCGAGCTTTCGAACGTCTTCGCTCGTCACGTCGATGATGCCGGCCGAGTGGCCTACGACGCCGCATCGACGGATGCGGAGCTCGAAGCGGTCGTGTCGGCCCTGTCCACCGCCGAAGAGCCAGCGGGTCGCGCGGAGAAGATGGCCTTTTGGATCAACGCCTACAATGTGCTCACCGTTGATCTCGTGGCCGATCACTGGCCCCTTGAATCGATCCGCGACCTCGATGGTGGCAACCCATGGGACAAGCGCTTGTTTACGGTGGCCGGTCAGACCGTCACGCTCAATCACATTGAGCACAAGATCTTGCGGCCAATGGGGGAGCCACGCATCCATGCAGCGGTCAACTGCGCGAGCCTCGGCTGTCCGCCCTTGGCGGGCACGGTGTTTACCGGATCGGGGCTGGAAGCAGAGCTGACCGCTGCCAGTCGCCGCTGGGCCGAGAGCACGGGCGTGCGGATCGACCGGACCGCTGGCACGGTGTCACTCAACAAGATCTTCGACTGGTATGGCGAGGACTTCGCGGCGGGCGCGACTGCGGATGTGCCGGGGATCGATGGCAAGCGCGATGCCGCGATCCAGTTTCTTGCGCGACACCTTCCGGCCGACGATGCCGCCTGGCTGATGGCCGGTGGCTACTCCGTGACCTGGGCGCCGTACTCGTGGCGAGTCAACACCCAATAGACGCGTCGAGCGCCGCCCTTCGATCGTGCGAGGGCGACGCTGCAGGAGCGCCCGCAACGGGAGTCAGTCGCGACGACGGCGACGGCGCTTGTTGCGGTTTCCACCCCGATGATCGCCTCGGCCGCGCCGGTCACCGCCTCGACGGTCGCCGCGGCGGGCCTGCTTTTCTTCGCGGGCTTCCTGGAGTGCGCCCACGGAGTCGGCACTGCTCGTCGCAACCCGGCGCTGCCGCTCCCACATGAAGAATCCACGGAGGGCCGCAGCGAGGAGCACATCGCCGTCGGGACGATTCTTCAGAGCACGAACGGTACCCAGGTAGCCCTCGAACGCCATGGTCTTCGTGGCTTCCCGGATCACCTTGGCCTGACGCTCCACGCGTGCAGCAGCCGCTTCTTCGGCGGTGGGCAGCGGGCGCTCCTCGAAGTTGATCTCGAAGCGTTTGGTGAGGGTTTCCCGAGTGTTGAAGTCGGGACCGCTCACCAGGGAGATGGCGATGCCCTTCTTGCCAATCCGGCCGGTTCGACCCGTGCGATGCATGTACACGGCTGGGTCTTCGGGCAGGCTGTAGTTGACCACGTGGGAAAGGTCCGAGATGTCGATTCCGCGTGCGGCCACGTCGGTCGCCACCAAGAACTGGGTCTCACCAGCCTTCACGCGGGTCATCACTTGCTCACGCTTGCCCTGGGGGAGCTCGCCGCTGATCAGCTCCGCGTCGAGTCCCTGGCGAGCCAGGTATGTGGCGACGGTGGCCGTGTCTTCTCGTGTGTTGCAGAAGATGATGGCACTGCTCGGCTCTTCCTGGTCGATGATCGCGAGCAGTGCTCGAGCCTTGTGGAAGTTGGGCGAGGTCTCGTAGGCGATGTGCGTGATTCCCTCGACCTTGTCGGTGTCGGTCGACAAGCGAATGTCGAGCGGGTCCTTGGCATACCGCGTGATGAGGGCGCGCACCCGGTCGTCCACGGTGGCGCTGAAGAACAGGCACTGGCGGGCGTCGGGGGTCTGGTCGAGGATCTTCCGAACATCTTCGTAGAAGCCCATCGAGAGCATTTCGTCGGCTTCGTCGAGCGTGGCGAAAGAGGCCTCGGAGAGGTCGAGGTTGCCGCGGCGGATGTGGTCGAGAATGCGGCCGGGAGTGCCCACCACGATCTCAGCGCCAGCCTTGAGCGCCTGCTCCTGCGGTCCGAAGCCCACGCCGCCATAGATCACTGCCACTGCGATATCTTTGTACTTGCAGAGGGCCTCACACTCGGCGCCAACCTGACGGGCCAGCTCGCGTGTGGGGGCCAGCACGATGGCCCGTGCCTTGCGGTCACCCGATGCGATGCGCTCCACCATTGGGATGCAGAAAGCAGCGGTCTTGCCCGTTCCGGTCTTGCTGCGCACCACGAGACACCGGCCAGCGAGGGCGGGCTCGAGGGTGGCGGCCTGTACGCCCGTCGCGGTGTCGTAGCCGTGCTCGGAGATGCTCTGGAGAATCTCGGGCGACAGCGGGAACTCGCTGAACTTTCGGGCGGAGTCGTAGTCGCTCTTGACCACAAGCTCGTTGCTGTTGCTTTCGCCAGTCGGAGCCGCGTCGGCGTCCGAGCTGACTTTGGCGTCGGCCTTGGGTGCGTTCTCGTCGGCCTTCGCCGCGACCTTCGCTGCGACCTTTTTCTTGCGCTTGCGCTTGGGCTTGGGCTCGTCGCCAGCCTCTGCGTCGGTCTTGGCAACCTTCTTGCGTCGGCGCTTCGGCTTTTCCTCCCCCGATGCTTCTGCAGGTGCTTCGTCGTCGGCCTTGGGGGCGACCTTTTTCTTGCGTCGGCGCTTTGGCTTTTCAGTGGTCTCAGCAGCCGCTTCTCCCGCCCCGTCGGCGGCGACCTTCTTCTTGGTCGTCTTCTTCTTGCGCACCGTCTTCTTCTTCGGTGCGGCCTTTGCTTCGGCTGCGGGGGTTTCGGGGGCTTGCTCGGGCGCGGCTTGCGCCTCGGTGGTTTCGGTGTCAGTCACCTTTTCTCCGGTGTGGGGACGCGGCCCGCATCAGGGGGGCCGGCGTGCGTGGTTCGCCCGTGGAGTCCATCCAATTGGCTCTTGTAGGGCGTCACAATCAGGGGCCGGCGTTTCTCCCACGCCAGCCTTCCGGTCGCGTCGTCTGGGCGTCGTTCCAGACGCGGTGGGCGTAATGCCCGCGCCCATCGGTGACCACTCAATGGGCGGTGGTCGTGCGAGGCGTGCGATAGTCGTTGCAAACCGCTTGGGATTTGGAACGGCTGGAGGCCCCCTGTGACGTCCCCGACGCTATCCCCTGCCGGTCCGCTCAGCAGACCCGCTTGGCGCTTGGCTTGGTGGGGCGTGCCTGTGGTGATGCTTACAGGCCTGACACGGGCCATCTCGCTGAGATGGACCTGCGACGATGCCTTCATTTCGTTCCGATATGCGCGAAATCTCGTGCGAGGGCACGGCCTCGTGTTCAATGTGGGCGAGGCGGTGGAGGGCTATACGAACTTTCTCTGGACCCTGGGTGTGGCGCTGGGGATGGTTTTGGGAATCGATCCCGTTCACTGGTCGCAGTTTTGGGGACTTGCGTCTTGGATGGGGGTCGGTGTGCTCCTGGCCCTTCAAGCGCATCGTGCACATCGCTGGCCGGTGGCGGTTTGGGCGTGGGCGGCCTTTCCCTACGGGCACATGTTCGCCACCGGTGGCTTGGAGACGATGTCGTTCACTGCACTGTCTGCCGCCGCTGTGGGATGGGGGAGGTTGGGGGACTCTCGGCGCGATGCCGCTCTCGCAGGCCTCCTTGCGGCGCTGGCCCTCCTGAGTCGACCAGAAGGAGGACTTGTGATTGCGGCGGTCCTGGTCCTTGCCGCGATGCGTTCCCGCCGGCACTTCGCAGCGGTACTCTTGCCCATCACGCTCCTGGTCATTCCGTGGCTCGTCTTCAAGCTTTCATTTTACGGCGAGCTGCTGCCGAACACCTTCTACGCGAAGTCGAGCGGCGGTGCGCGCTGGGCCGACGGCACGGCCTACCTGTCCCTATTTTTCGGTGCGAACGGCGTGCTGGCCGTGGGGCTCGCAGCATGGTTGTTGCCTCGCTCGCGATCGCGGGACAGCCTACGCGGGGGGAACTGGGTCGTCGCCGTCTTCCTCGGGCTGTACCTGATGCACATCGCTCGAGCGGGCGGTGACTTTATGTATGCCCGGTTCTGCATTCCCCTGATTCCCTTCGCTTGCGTGGGGCTGGAAGCGCTCGTGAACCTGGGGCTCGCCCGGATGCCTGTGGTGCGATGGGCGGGCGTGCTGGTACCGCTCGCGGTGATGCTTGCGCCCGCTCCGGAG
>CAJWOS010000591.1 GCA_913044235.1 uncultured Pseudomonadota bacterium | reverse complement strand
CGGAGCCGTCCTGTGGATGGAGCGGGATGGAGACTGGGTGGCGGCCGGAGACTCCGAGCAGGATGGAGAGGGCTGGTCCTTTGGCGGTCCGGTCGAGGAGGACTGAGGCACCGAACGGACTGGATGGCGCCTCGATGGTCGGCCGGGGGATGGTCGGCTGTGGGGCGGGCAGTCCCCGTGTTCGACTTGCGGGAGCGACGCAATTGGGAGACCTTGCAGTGGACCTCCCCGAACTTGGAGCCGATGATGACGTCACTTCGTGGTCTGTGCAGTGCCTGGCTGTTTCTCTGTGTGGTCGCGTGTGGCGACAAGGACACGGTGTGTGAGGGAAGTGAGAAAGCCTGTGACGGCGATGTCTTGCAGGAATGTGTCGACGGCGACTGGGAAGAGACCGACTGCGAGGCGGAGGCCATGATCTGTCACGACATGGGCGATGAGAGCCACTGCATGCCAGACGGTGACATGGGACTGTAGCGTTCGATCTCCATGCAATCCTGGCGGTGCAAAGGCCGGGACTTTGCGGGGTTCGCTTTGCTTGGCACGACATTTTTCTGACCGGTCGTTGACATGCAGAGACACGTGCGCCACAATCCGCCGGTGTTTGTTTATTCACCGACAAAACAAAGATCCAAGTCGCAGGGCGCAGCGCGTCGCGATGACCTGCGTCTGCACAACACGGCGCTGATTTTGCGGGTGCTGTGGGCTGCCGATGAGGGTGCTGCGCGGATCGACCTGGCTCGAAACAGCGGCCTGAGTCGCGCCACGGTGTCTACGATCACCGCAGAGCTCATGGAACAGGGCTTGGTGGTGGAAGGCCGCCAGCGTGCCTCTCGGGGGGGCCGTCCGGCACAGATTCTCCGCTTTCATGACGCTTGGCGGAGTGTGGTCGGTATCGAGATGGGTGCCAGTCACATCTCCGGAGTCCGCACCGACCTTCGTGGGCGTGTGCAGCAGGTCCGACGGGTAGAGTGTAACGTTCAAGACGACCCGAATCAGGCACTCTTGACGCTGGGTGGGATGATTCGGGACCTGTCGAGTGACCTTGCGTTTCCCATTCTCGGGATCGGCCTCGCTGTGCCGTCACCGATGCCGATGGATGGTCCGGGACGCTTGTCGCCCGACCTCTTCCCAGGGTGGGCGCACATCGATCTGAAGCGATGGATCCACAGCGAGTTCGGCCTACCCGCGTTCATCGACAATGACGCGAACCTCGGAGCGCTTGCGGAGCACTGGTGGGGCAGCGGACGCGGTTTGGGCGACTTTGCTTTTGTGAAAGTCGCCACCGGGGTTGGGGCCGGAATCATCATCAACGGCGACATCTACCGCGGTGCGGGGGGGATTGCCGGAGAGGTCGGGCACACAGCCATCGACCCGAGTGGTCCTACGTGCCGCTGTGGACTCCAGGGGTGTCTCGAAGCCTTTGTGGGCACCCAATCACTGCTCCGCCGCGCAGCGGAGGTTGCCGCGACCCTCTCGCCTCGTCCCGACTGGGCAGATTCGGTCACACTCCCTTCCTTGATCCACGCAGCCAACGCGGGAGATGTCGCGGCGAGGGAGCTCATCGCGAGCGCAGGGCACTGGCTGGGCATCGCAGTGGCAAACCTGCTCAACTTGATCAATCCAGGCCGTGTGATCCTGGGCGGGCGCTTGACCCGCGCGGGGGACCTCCTGCTGCAGCCCCTCCGGAAGGCCGTTGCATCACGCGCCCTCTGGAGCTCTGTGGCGGAAACGGAGATTCTTATCAGTTCGCTGCCAGACGAACCGATCGCGCTCGGCGCCGCAACCTTGGTCTTGCAGGCGGCGCTGTCCGACCCTGCGTCGATCTTGCTTGCTGGCGGTTCGAGCGCTCTACACACCCACCAATCTACACGATGGCGTCAATATGCCTGAAGTCGCTTAGGAGGCGAAAATGACCAAAAAACTGCATCTTTCACTGATTGCAATAAGCACCCTGGCGTTGGGACTGTCCGCATGCGGGGACAAAGAAACCGAGGCGTCTTCCGAAGGCACCACGGTGGGCGGTGGCGAGGAAGCAGACACCGACACCGACACCGACGCGGACACCGACACCGACACCGCCACCGACCCTCCGCCCGGCTGGGTGCAGGTGAGCGTGGGCACGCGGCACGGGTGCGGGGTCGCCAACGGCGATGAGGCCTGGTGCTGGGGAAGCGACGACGCCGGCGAGGCCAGTCCGCCGGCCGAGGTCGCCTTCCTCGGGGTCACGGTGGGCGAGCAGCACACCTGCGGCATCACCACGGACTTCCAGGCGGTCTGCTGGGGGCTCGACACCTACGGCCAGGCCCGCCCCACCGACCACTCCTTCCAGCGGGTGAGTGCTGGCTGGGCCCACTCGTGTGGGGTCACCACGGAGGGCGCGGTCCGCTGCTGGGGCCTCGACATCCACGGCCAGTCCAGTCCACCGGAGGGCCTGTCCTTCACCCGCGTGAGCGCAGGCATCTACCACACCTGTGGGATCACCACCGATGCCCGGGCCGTGTGCTGGGGGCTCGACACCCTGGGCCAGTCCAGCCCCCCCGAAGACGAGCGCTTCGTGGCCGTCACCACGGGCTCGCTGCACAGCTGCGGGGTGACCGAGGCCGGCGCGGCGGTGTGCTGGGGGCAGGGCGGCAACGGCCAGACCACCCCGGTGGAGGGCCATGCCTACGCAGCCGTGGACGCGGGCGCCTACCACACCTGCGGCCTCGGCACGGGTGGGGAGGCCCTGTGCTTCGGCTGGGGCGACGAGGGCCAGCTCACGCCCCCCGAGGGCTTGGTCTTCGCCACGCTGAGCGCCGGCGGGGCCACCTCGTGCGGCGTCACCACCGACCGACAGGCCCACTGCTGGGGCCGCGACGAGCTCGGGCAGGCCCGCCCGCCTGCCCTGTGATCCGGGAGACCCACATGACACTCGACCGCTCACGAACCGCCCCGAAGCCATGGGCGCCGCTGGTCGCGGCTGTTCTCGGGTTGGGCTGTGCGACTTCGGACCCCAAGAGTCCGGGGGAGACCGACGCCGCGGTCGGGGACGCCGACACCGCGAGCGGCACGGCCGGCACCGCGGACGCGGGGAGCGCGCCGCCGGCCGACGACCCCAGCACGCCGGGCGACTCCGGTACGCCCGGCGACTCGGGTACGTCCGGTGACACAGGTACGCCTGTCGACACGGGGGCAGGCACGGAGCCCGGGGGCGTGTCGCCCGTCCAGTACTGCGATGGCGCCGACCCGGCCCTGTGCACCTGCGACCCGGAGGAGACCTACGACCCGTGGATCGCGTCGACCGGGGAGATCCACTACTGGATCCGCGACGCGAAGACCGGCGCCATCCCCTTCCTGCCCACCTGGGAAGCGGCCGTGGACTACGGCTTTCTGCAGCTCACGACCGGCGAGCGCGTGCGGGACCCGGACACCGAGGACATCTTCCGCATCTGGTTCTCGACGGCGCCCAACGGTCCGGTGCTCGAGGGCGTGGGCTGCGAGTGGTACACCCAGCAGGCAAGGGGGAATGTGTACTGGTCCTGGAACGAGGCCTACGCCGACTCCATGTGCATCTTCCCGCAGTCCCCGCAGATCTTGTACGTCAACTTCGAGACCCGCTGCTTCGAGGGCCGCTACGAAGGGGTGTGCGACGACGAGAACCTGCAGAAGTCCGAAGAGACCTACCAGTTCGACATCGCCCGTCGGTTGATCTGGCGCTAGCGGGCCCCGGCGACGCCCGGCTCCAGGGCATGCGCTATGGTGGACACGGTGGCCTGCACGGCACCGCGGAGGGTCTCGGATGCGCCGGTTGGTTTTCGTTCCTGTCGTGCTCACGGCCTGCTCAGAGCCGGGCCTGAAGGCCTTCAACGCCAGCCCCGAGGTCCTGATTGCCGCGCCGACCGACGGAGAGACCGTCTCGGCGGCGGTGGCGGTCACGCTGCGCGGCGTGGTGAGCGATCCAGACGGCCCCCTCGACGGCCTGGAAGCCGCTTGGCGCGTCGACGACGTGCAGGTGTGTGCCCCCGAGCCGCCCGACGCCGAGGGGTTGGTGGCCTGTGAGACGGTGCTGGCGCCGGGCTCGAGGGTCATCACCCTCCAGGCGCGGGATGCTGGCGGTGCGGCGGGCGCAGACAGCGTCTCGGTGACCGCCGCCTCGGATGCGGCCGGCGTGACCCTCGATGTGGTGGTGACGCCCACTGAGGCGCGCACCGACGATGTGCTGACCGCCACGGTGCAGGTCACCGAGGGGGCGGCCGCGGCAGGCTGGACCCTGGCCTGGCTGGTGGACGGCGAAGACGTGGGCGAGGTCACGCCCGCTCTCGAAGTGGAGCGTCTGGTCCGCCTCGTCGTAGAGAACAAAATCAAAATCCAGCGCAGACAGCCAGGGCACGACGCCGCGCGCGGCTGGCGCGACTTGCGTGGCGTTCAGGGTCCCCTTGGCG
>CAJWOS010000590.1 GCA_913044235.1 uncultured Pseudomonadota bacterium | reverse complement strand
TAAGAGCTGTTCAGTGAGCCGGCGGACTTTGAATGAAGGCTAAAAACACACACACATATACACACGCGCGCGCACGCACGCATAGAAAACGGCGGCCCGTGCTCAGCCTTGAGCGTGCTGCCCACCATTTCCACCATCGTCTTGAGGTAGCCGTCGCGCTCGGCGCGAGTCTTCAACTTCAGGTAGGTCTTCACCTGGGGCTCGTCCATGTAGACCTTGAGCGCGTAGTAGTGCTGAAACTCTTGATCATCGAGGTTCTTCAGCTTTCGATCGATGCTGCATCCTGTAGCGATGGAGACAACGAGAAAGCCCATCGCAACGACAGACAGCAAACGGGTACTGCGCATGATGGTTCTCCGGGTGAACGAACGGCTTGACCAAGGAGGCGGCCTGGAGCCGGCGCCGCATCATAACCAACCCCATCCGTCACGTCGGTCCTTCGAAGGGAGTGAGTGCACGTTATTCCCCAACGATGCCGCCCCTTGCCCCTCCAACTGTTGCTGGCCGATTCGCACTGGCGCTTTGGCTGCTGACCGCAACGGTGCTTGCCCTCGAAGACCACTCGCCTTTCCGCAGCGTGGCCATCGCGATCGCACCCATCCGACGAGGCCTGGGAATCTCCCAGTCATGGAGCATGTTCGCTCCAAACCCTGGGCGCGCCACCTACTGGCTGGAGCTGGAAGGACGCACCACCGCACGATGGCATCGCTTGCCGCAACCAGGCACCACTCTCCCCGACACCACCTGGGCCCTCCGATACTCCCGCGTAGGCAAGTTCACTCGCGGCCTCGTTGCACAAGGTGCCCGTGGTGATCGCCGTCGCGTGGCCCGGTGGTGGTGCGACCATCATCCCGACCTGGTCGACATTCGATTTGTGCATGCGCGCCTGCAGAGCAGCCCGCCCGGAGTCGCGCTCGCAACGGGGCCCATCCGACGCACTCCCATCGAAGTGGTCCCATGCCGGTGAGCTCCGCGCGTACACAGTGGCAGACCTTCTGGTGGGGACCCGCTGATCCCCGGCTGCTGTCCTCACTTCGCATCGCCTTTGCCTGCGTCGCCATCGGGGTTCATGGGTCATGGTGGCCGGAGATCGAGCCGCTGCTTGATGCGCGCAGCAGCGCCCGCCTCGTGTTCGCCCCCGAAGCGGGTCGAGGGTTGTCACTCTTCTCCCTGGGAGCGGTCACGGGCGCGACAGCGCAGTGGGTACACGGACTCACCCTGGCGCCACTGGTGGCACTGCTCTTCGGGCTCGGGGGACGCTGGATGGCACTGCTCTCCTGGCTGGTGGTGCTGGGCTGGTACCAGCGGCTACCGGGAAGCTCCACCGGCGGCGACCGACTCCTTCGCTTCGCATTGCTGTACTTATCTGTCGGGCACTGCACTGCAGTCTGGTCGGTCGATGCCTGGCTCGCTCGCCGAAAGGGCCAGCGCTCACCCGCTCAGGTCCCGATGCTTCCCATACGGCTCATCCAGGTTCAGTGGGCCGGCATGTACCTGATTTCTGGGCTTGAAAAGGCCGCGGGCAGCACTTGGCGAGACGGCACTGCGATTCATTACGCCCTGTCGAATCGCGCATTCGCTCGGCTCGGTCCCTTGGTGGATCCGGTCCTGGCCACAGAAGTCGGAGCGGTGGTTCTGCAGCTCAGCACGTGGGTGGTCCTGGCTTGGGAGCTGGCGTTTCCTCTGGCCATGTTCGGCTGTCGAGCGCGCCGATTCGCACTGCTTTTGGGCGTCGCCATTCACATCGGAATCGGACTCACCATGTCGATCGGCCCATTCACTGTTGTGACCCTGGTGGGATACCTAGCCTTCTGCAACCGCCCTGGGGTTACCTCGACCGCACTGCAACGCCTTGGCGTTCTGCTCCAGGCCATCGCACTGCAATCTTCGCCGGCCGATGCCGAATCGTTGCCGAGCCCCCCACCAGCAGACTTCCAGGAGACCCCATGAACACATCTCGCCTCGCCGCACTCGCTACCCTGACCGCACTTGGTGTCGGCTGCACCCCGCACACCGTGCCTGCCGGTCATGTGGGCGTTCAGACCTACTGGGGTGCGGTCCAGGATGAAGTCTTCCAAGAAGGGCTCTACTGGCAGACACCCGGCACCGGATACGTCGACATGGACGCCCGCGTGCAAAAGGAGTCCGCCAAATCGACCGCGTCGTCGAAAGACCTTCAGGTGGTCACCGTGAACATCGTCCTGAACTACCGGCTGAAAGCAGAAAAGGCGGTAGTGATCTACCAAAACATCGGCACTCTCGGACAAGTGGAATCCACCATCATCGAGCCGGTCCTCCAAGAAGCCGTAAAGACTGCTACCGCTCGGTACAATGCCGAGGAGCTCATCACGAAGCGCCGCGACGTCAAGGAAGCCATTACCGCGTATGTCCGTGAGCGGCTCGACGCGTCGGACCTCTCGGTCACCGACCTTTCCATCGTGAACTTCGAGTTCGACCAGAAGTATCAGGATGCCATCGAAGCGAAGCAGGTCGCCGAGCAGAAGGCGCTCACCGCCACCAACGACCTCCGCCGGATCGAAGTGGAGGCAAAGCAGCGCGAGGCACGGGCACAGGGTGAAGCCAGTGCGATGCTCATTCAAGCCCGGGCAGAAGCGGAGCGACAGGAGCTCCTTCGCCGCACCATGACTCCAGAGCTGGTTCAGTGGCAGGCCATCCAGAAGTGGGACGGACGCATGCCGACCGTATCGGGCGCGGGCAACACGCTCGTGGACCTCGGGGCCATCACCAAGGGTCGGTAGAAACTGCGGATCGCGCGCGAGCCGGTGGACCGGTCGGTGACCATTCCAAGCCCGGCTCAGCGGGCGACAGACGAACCGTGGCACTCCTCGCGATTCCGCTGCGGCGCGTCATCACCGCGCAACCATCTACACGATGCAGTCACGGTACGGTCTTCGCTATACAGCCGGGTCCTCCGGCGCCCGGCTATGCTTGGCACACCACCAACAAGACTCGGCCCGGTGACTGAACGGCCGCTTCTGACGGCCAGCGAGGGAGGCTCTTCGTGGCTACAGCGCTCACCCACCCCGAACATCGTCATCCTCCCCGTCACGGAGGTCCAAGCGGGGCTACCGGCGGTGCCCAGGCTGCGGGCGGCGGCGGGGGTGATGGCGGTGGTGCGGGCGATGCAGGTGGGGGTGCTGGCAACGTCTCGGTCGACATCAACCCCGACGGAAGCTTGCAGGTCAAGCCAGCCGATGGCGTCGAGCTTCTGGTTGCGCCAAACAAGATCGAGTACGTGCCCACCACAGACGAACGGATGGGAATGGCCTCGGTACGGCGGTTCCTACGCGACCCTACCAAGGGGCTGCGCGACGAGGTCTACCGAAAGCTTCCGCTCACCGAGGTCGCCAAGGCACGGGCATCGGCATCCCGATTTGTGCGCGACCCCACGCAAGGGGTCCGAGACGAGATCGTGCGCAACCTGCCCATCAATCAGGTGGTCAAGGCGCGGGCTACCGCGACGCGCTTCATGCGCGATCCCACACAGGGATTCCGCGACGAGATTGTACGCAATCTGCCCATCAACGAGGTCGTGAAGACCCGCGCGCAAGTGAGTCGGTTCCTGAACTTCGACCCCAACAACCGCCTTCGCGGGATGGGGAACAAGATCGACATCAACGTGGGCGGCACACGAATCAGCATCTCCAAGCTCAAAGACGGTGGCTGGACTGCCGGGGCGTGGGGCAAAGGCTGGGGTGGCAGCATCACGCAGAACAAGTGGGGTCGTGTCTCGGGCAACTTCGGCGGCAT
The DNA here is from genome assembly GCA_913044235.1 of uncultured Pseudomonadota bacterium. Lineage (GTDB taxonomy): Bacteria > Myxococcota_A > UBA796 > UBA796 > UBA2385 > CAJWOS01. The sequence goes on along the minus strand of CAJWOS010000590.1, from coordinate 656 downwards.
GGTGGGCGACACTCGCTATGTGGCCAAGGGCAACTCCGAGGGAGGCTGGTCGGCCGAAGGCTTCGGCCGGGGTGCCTCCTACGGCGCACGCGAGGACAGCCGGGGCAACACCAGCTACGGGGGAAGCTTCTCGTCGTCCGACAACAGCACACGTGGCTCGGCACATTCGCGCAATGGGGAGCTCGACATCAGCGGTACATCCGAGACCGACAGCACCCGCATGCGCGGCGGCGTCCAGACTGGTGGCGGCGGCATGGGTGGTGCCGCTACGGGTGCCGCGGGGTCCGCAGGCACACCGGGCAGCGTCTCGACTACGGCAAGCGTAGGCGACCGGTCCTCAGGCTACGGCGCGTCCGGAACGGCCACGACGGGTGGCTCTGGCGGCGCCGGCGCGCACTCTTCAAGCGACACCGCGGGGAGCGGTACCTCTGGCCGAGCCGAACACAGTCGCTCCAGCACCGCCGGCTCGGGGAGCTCCGGACGCGGAGACCACAGCTCGAGCGGAGAAGCAGGCTCTGGCGAGGCCCGCGATGGCGGTGGGCGCGGAAGCGAGGGCCGCGATGGCGGTGGGCGCGGAAGCGAGGCCCGCGATGGCGGTGGGCGCGGAAGCGAGGCCCGCGATGGCGGTGGACGCGGAAGCGAGGCCCGCGATGGCG
>CAJWOS010000589.1 GCA_913044235.1 uncultured Pseudomonadota bacterium | reverse complement strand
CGGCACCCCGATGGGCGCGGGAGCTCGATCTGTTGTCCGACCTGGCAGGAGGTGCGGCCAACACCGCCCCGGATGACGCGCAGGGAGCCTGGCTGGTGCAGTGTTCCAAGCCTGGACAATGGACGGTATCGGCCGTCTGGGCACGTGCCTATCGACGAAAGCCGGGGCTCCGGATCTGGCCGGCACGCACAGACGGAATCCATCCTGCGGATGAGGCCGTCTTTGACCAGCTCCGGCTGCTGGGCCCACGAGGAGACGTGGGGGCTGATGTTCGACTTGCGGTTGCGTTTCGCGCACTCGAGCTGCTCGTGGGGCATCCCCAGGTGCTCCTGCTCTCGGAGTCTACGGGCGTTGCGATGCCGATCTCGGTTCGCCAGGCGGAGGTTGGCCTTTGGCTTGGGCGGGGGACCACGACCGACGACCTTCGACTCGCCGTTGCAGTCGATGGCCAGCCCTGGGCTGAAGCCGCAGTCCGAACGCATCTGCTCGATGGTGGTGCTGGCGAGCGAGCAGTCTGGATCGATGAGGGGCTCCATGTGGCGCGTTTGAGTGCATCGGCAAGGCGTCTGGTGGGGCTGGTGGTGGATCGTGGACCGCGGTACCCCGCCGATGCACTCGGGACTCTCATCGACCGTCTCCCGGCCTTCGAGCAGGCGCTGCCGGTGCACATCGACCCTGAGCTGCTTGGCCCCCCGGTCTCGCCTCGGCCGGTGCTGGTTCTCGAGATGGAGTGGCGCGTGCCCGCCGAAGGTCGCGAGTCGCTCTTTCTACGGCTGCGCGTCTGCCCGGTCCCGAGTGCCCGGCCTCGGCGTCCCGGCCTCGGTCCCGGCCGGGCGCTCGGGCGACTCGACGGACAGCCGGTGCATTGCCTGCGCGACCGCCCCGAAGAGCGGGAGCTGGCCGCAGCCTTGTTGCGAGAGCTTCAGCTGCCGGTGCCCAAGGAGGCCGATGCTCGCTGGGAGTTCACCGTGTCTGCGCCCGATCCGGCGTTCACACTCCTCTCGGTGGTGGATGCGCTCGTGGCGGAACAACGCGCTTTGCAGGTGAATTGGAGTGGCCATCGGCCGCCGAGCCCGGCCGTGGCCGACGCGGACTCCCTGTCGCTCGAGGTGAAGCCGGCTGGCCGTCGCGGGTGGTTCCGCCTGGATGGCGCGCTGGAGCTCGATGCCGTGGAGATGGCGCTTGCTGAGCTGCTTGATCAGGCCCGGCGGGGGCGCCGTTTTGTGCGGCTCGCGCCAGGACAGTGGGCCCGCATTTCCGAGACGCTCCACGCACGACTCGAAGCGCTGGCTGCGGTGTGTCGGGGTCGAGAATCGTTGGAGCTGGCTGGATTCTCAGGCCGGGCCGTCGATGACCTCGAAGCGCTCGGGGTCCGAATCGATGCGGATGCCCGGTGGACGCAGCTTCGAGAGCGCGTGCGTGATGCGGCACACACGCCGGTAGAGCCGCCTGATCTGCTGAAATGTGCACTGCGGTCGTACCAACAGCGCGGCTTTGAGTGGCTTGTTCGGCTCACTGCTTGGGGGGCAGGTGGCATTCTGGCAGACGACATGGGGCTTGGCAAGACGGTCCAGGCGCTGGCGCTGTTGGCCCATCGCTGTGCACTCGGGCCAGCCCTGGTGGTGGCCCCTCGCTCCTTGCTCTTCAACTGGCGCGACGAGGCCCGGCGGTTTGTTCCCTCCTTGGATGTGCGGACGTACCACGGACCGACGCGTGCCCAGCAGCTTGACGCGCTCGGCCCTGGCTGCCTGATGCTCACCACGTACGACATCGTGGCACGCGACACCGAAGCGCTGGGGCACATACGGTGGGCCTCGGTGGTGCTGGATGAAGCCCAGGCGATCAAGAATCCGCTCACTCGGCGAGCAAAAGCCGTGTTTGCCTTGCAGGCGGATGCGCGGGTGGCGCTCTCAGGAACGCCCATCGAGAACCGGCTCGAAGAGCTTTGGAGTCTCCTGGAGGCGGTCTGTCCCGGGCTGCTGGGCCCGCGTGTTGCGTTTCGAGAAGATTTCGTGCTGCCGATTGAGGGGGACCAGGACCACGAGCGTCAAGCAGCCCTGGCCCGTATCATCCGGCCATTTGTGCTGCGTCGGCTCAAAGGGGAAGTGGCGCACGAGCTGCCTGCGCGAGAAATGGTTGTGCGACGCATTCCAGCGGCACCCGAACATGCCGGGCACTACGCCCGCGAGCGGCAGCGTGCGGTGGCGGAGACCCGACAGCTTCTCGCTTCCGAAGCCGAGGGTGCACAGATGAAGGTGTTGGCTTGGATCACGCGACTGCGGATGCTGGCGTGCCATCCAGGACTGGTGGATCCGGGATGGACCCAGGGTTCAGCGAAGCTGGACTTCGCACTCGACCACATTCGGGCACTCGTCCAAAACGAACACTCGGTGCTGGTATTCAGTCAGTTCACCCGGCATCTGGACCTGGTCCGTGCGGCGCTTGACCATGCGGGGCTCGACTGGGTGCGCATCGACGGTCGCACGTCGTCTGCGAAGCGAGAAGCAGCGGTCCGCACGTTCCAGTCGGGTACGGTCTCCGTCTTCCTGTTGTCCCTAAAAGCGGGCGGGGTGGGGCTGAATCTCACGGCCGCCGACCATGTACTGTTGCTCGATCCATGGTGGAATCCGGCCGCGGAAGATCAGGCCGCTGACCGGGCCCATCGGATCGGACAGCGGAGGCCGGTCACCATCACCCGGCTAGTGACTGCAGGAACCGTCGAAGACGACATCCTGGCACTCCAAGCCGACAAGCGAGCTCTGGTTGCTGCGACCCTCGCCGGCACGGGCGCAGCGGGACGGCTGGACGGTGCGGAGCTTGCGGCCCTCATTCATGGCAGCGACACCCTGCGCGCGGATCTCGAAGGGGAGATTCCATTTGGACGGGGCGCGGCATCTACGCCAAAGGACGCTGGAACCTCAACAGATAATGGATGGGGGTGAGCTGGCTGTTCTCCACGTTGCGAACGCCTTCGGGGAGGTGACCGACAGGAGCCTTGGGCTCAGACACTGCGTGTTGCCCAATGCGTTGGAGCACCATTCGTCCGAGCACACCGGGGCCCCCTTCGGCGGCGGGTTGCTTGTCGATGACGACCACCCATCCATCGTCCGAGACCACCCTGGAAAGCTCACTCATGACCCGCTGAGGATCGCGGAAACAGTCAAATCCACCGCACACCAGGACGCGGTCGAAGGCGCCGGCGCGAAAGGGGAGGTGCGCGGGATCGGCCAGGAACAGGCTGAGGCGTTCGTGCCAGCGTTGGTCTGCTTCGAGGCGTCCGCGGCCAACACTCAGAGCACCAATCGACAGGTCGATTCCCCACATTTCGAGCATGGTTCCATCGGGCACGTTGTCTTGAATCGGCTCCAGGTTGGCGGCGGTGCCGATGCCCACCTCGAGGATGCGCGCGTGCCGTCTTCCGGCGAGGGAAGGGAGGTCGAGGGCTGCGACCACCTGTTCGCGGAAGTCTGCGATCCGTCCACCGCCTGCAAGGAGGGTGGACAGCGCTTGAAGCGGCTCAATGAACGCTGGGATGCGGTCGAGCTGGTCTGCCACGGCTGCATCAGCGCCGACCCGCCAGAGGTCGCGGTATAAGCGGGCGACACGCTGCTCTACGGCCCATGCCTCTCCGGAGTCCGGACAGATCAAGACGCCGTCCATCATCTGCATTTCCAGGCTGCTGCCGCGGAAGGCCAGCGGTGCGCCGGTCTCGGGGCAAGCCAACAGTTCGACGTCATGCACGTTCATGCGGTCTCCACATCATCAAATTGGACGAGGCTGAACCTCGGACCTCTGACCTATCCCGTCTCGCGGGCAAAGCCGGGGCGCAGATCGTGGGTGCCTCGATGCCGGGCGTTGTTCCCATCGGGCTGGCGGATCGGATACGCCCGAGGGCAACCCGGAGGCGAGATGTCCGCGTCAGATCCCCTCATCCAGCTCCCCCGCTTTGTCACTGGCGAAGTCGACCTCGATGCTGCAGCCGCTCACACCATCGCAGCCGCGATGCGCGAAGTGGCGCTGTGCGACGGGGAGCATCCACGGGAAGTCCAGTTGATCGACGCATTTGAGTCTCAGGTGCCCGGCAGCACCGTAGGCGTAGATCTCTCCACCCTCACCACGTCCGGGCATCGTGAAGTGTTCCTCAAGAGCATTGTGTTGGTGGCCTTCGCCGATGGCGAGGTCACACCGGAAGAGCGTCGGATTGTGGAGCGCTATGCCGATGCGCTCGGGCTCGACGCCGACATGCGGGAGCGCGCCTGGACAGAAGTGGCGTCCGCGCTGCTCTCGGTGTTCTCCGGCATTCGAAACTATCGCGAGCAGGTGGTCCTGCTCGGGGAGAGCATGGGCCTCAACCGCGAAACGATCGACCGCGTACTCGGCTGACGACGCTCACCAAGCCGAGGCTGCACGGCCCGCCCGGCGCTGCACGG
>CAJWOS010000588.1 GCA_913044235.1 uncultured Pseudomonadota bacterium | reverse complement strand
CGAGCCGCTCGGCCCGTCCGCAAGCCACATCGACCAAGTCGAGGGCAGCGCTTCCAGTCATTCGAACCGAGCGACCGTGGCCCGTCGCACGAATCATGCGCCACCATCGAGGCACAGACTTCGGCAGCCGACCACCGATCAGAATCCCCACATCTCCGGGTCCATCGACTGCATACCGGCGCTCGTTTGGGCCCACCGCCCAGGTACGGCCCAGGCTAGGCTGGTGGATCATCCCAATCACTGGCAATCCACCCTGCATCAAAGCAACACTGACGCACCACCGGTCGTCGCCGCGCTTGAAGTTCGTGGTTCCATCGATGGGATCGACCACCCACCCCAGGCCGTCTCCGATTCGTCCTCCTTGCTCTTCGTCGAGGTACTCCGCCTCCGGACAAACCCGTTTGAGCGATCCCTTCAGCAGCCTGGACACAGCGAGGTCTGCCTCGGTCACCCAGGTACCATCGGGCTTTCTGGAGGAGTTTCGGGGGCCAAGATCAAGCGCCAGTCGTCCGGCCTCCTCGATGGCTTCTTGGAGAATGTCGAGCGAAGGAAGCACGGGCGAATTCATGACGTTCACTCAATCAGGCATTGTACCAAGCACGCATCCACGCGCACCCAGTTGTTGTCGGGGTGAGCCGGTCCGATGATTTCCACTCGACTGTCGGTACGCCAGGCGCTTGGTCTCCAGCGCACACCGTCGAGATCAGCTTGTACCGCATACCATCCTTGTTCGGTATGCAGCACCCCCTTCAATCGCAGCGCTCCCCCGCGGAGCCAGGGACAAGCTCGCCCAGCGAGCTGGCGGAACCATCGGTCCAGCGGTGCCCGCGCAAGCCTCAATCCAGGGGCAAACCTCCAGCCGCAGGTCTCTTGATGTGGCCCCGACCACGCGCGCCGGAACAGCCCATCAGCGAGCTCCGGGGGCAACATCCCTGTCGTGTCCTGCCAGCGCGGCTCCAGCCTCGCGCCTGCGCCGTGCACATGTCGATGACCCGTTCCAGGGTTCCAGTGCGCCGGCAGGTCCAGCCAAGCGGGGTCGAGCTCTCCGCCCACCGTCGTCGCGACCACAGATGGTGCGGGGTAGCGCGCCGAACCCCACTCCAAAAATGCTCGCATCGCCGATCCGTCGACTCGGTCAATCTTGTTGGCCACCAAAACATCCGCCGCGTCGACCTGCACTTGCCAAGCCCCCCGCCGCCGTGTCGGGTCGAGCACCGCGCGCGGGTCCACCAATGTGATGATGGCCTGCAAGCGCACGATCTCCGAAAGTCCTCCGAGGTCATCCAGGACCCTACCGGGATCCGCAACGCCAGACGGCTCCACGAGCAACCGATCCGGACGCAATCGCGCCACCACGGACGCCACCTGCTTGAGCAGCGGCCCGCGGGTTGCACAGCACAGGCATCCGCCCGGAAGTTCAGCCACCCCAAGCCCCGCGGCATCCCGAAGCAACGCACCATCGATGCCCACCTCGCCGAGTTCATTGACCAGCACCACCCATCGTTCCTGGGCGGGGCGATGGGTCGCCAGCTCCAACAACGCGGAAGTCTTCCCCACTCCAAGCGCGCCGGTCACCATCGTGAGTGGCACCATCCGGCCTCCTCGCGGGCCGCATCCAGGGACCCTACTCTGCTGAACCCGCGAAGTACCCCAGTGCCTCCAATGCATCGCGAATGGCTTCATTGGGCCGGTGCCCCAAAGGGCCCGCCACCACCGGTTCGCTCGTGGGCACCGCGATGCGAAGCCCCGGGCTCCACTCGTATTGCTGCTCCGGCGCCCCTCGCACCCCCGCAATCCGCGGCACCGTTTCGGCGCGGTAGGGCGCCTGGGATTCGGTGGCCAGATGCGCCAGCCAACGCCCCAGCGAGGGCAACGCAGGCATTGCGCTCGGGGGCTCCTGGACGGTGCCGGCATGGCGAATGGCAAGAGGAACCTCCAGCACTTCCGCCACCGGGTAGCGCCCGTGTCCCCAGCGTTGATTTTCGCCGAGCGACTCGCCATGGTCTCCCACTACCACAATGGTCGCATCGCCCGCCGCTGAGACCAGCTGGGCAATCCGTTGCCCGGTATCGACGACGGCCCGCGCGTAGGCTGCGCGCTTGGCCTCCGGATGCGCATCGACGGCTCGACGAGCGTACTCATGCGGCTCGAGGAGGTGTACCCACACCACTTCCGCTCCCGCCGCAAGGCGAGCCACACCAAGATCCGTGAGCTGCTCATCCCGCGTGCGCCCCCGGTGCGTGTCCGTACCTGACCAGCGCTTCCAGCTGGCATCCCACGTGTGGAGGACCAGGTGGCCTTCGCGGGCTTCGTCGGAGTGCCAGAACGCGGTGAAGCCATCCTCGAAGCCCACTTCTGCGCGCAGGTGGGCATTGGACACCACAGCCTCCGTGGTGAATCCGGCCCGAGACCAGTGCGCCGGCCAGCCGCTGTCCAGTCCACCTCGCGGCATGGTGACGCGATCTCCGAGCTCGATGCCCCCGCCATGTTCCACAACGTCGGTGCCAACCCAGAGGGACACCATAGATGGCGGTGTCCATGGGGCCGGAGCGATGGCGCGGTGGGTCCACCAGTCCGGGTTGGCGGCAATGCCCGCGGCCTCCCAGAGGTCCGTATCGGCGCGGATGGTGTCGACCGTGATGACCAGCAACTTCGGGTCCGTCACTGCATCGGGGGGACGGTCGGCCACCGGCCGTAGGAGAGACACGCCCAGCGCACACAAGGGGATGGAGAGCACGGTGCCCCGTGGCCACCAAATGGTGCATGCACAGATTGGCACAGCCAACAGCCCAAAAGCCCAGGGGCTCCCTCCCACCAAGTGCGCAGCTTCCGTGGTGGTGAAAACCGCCCAGGTGACCACCGCGACCCGGAGCCCCCCTCGAGGACCGAAGCGCTGCCCCACCCCCCAGCAGATCCCCAACAATCCCACAGTGACCAGCAGCGCAAAGCCCGTTCGAGCGACCGGATCGAGAGGATGGGCAGACCCGCCCCACCGCTCCAAGACCACCACCCCGATCGCAGCCGCGACCAGTAGAGCGACATCGGTGGGCGGGCGTGGAAACATCGAGGCTCAGTAACGATGTGGGGGCCTTCTCGACCATCCCAATCCCCTCGGCGGGTCACGCAAAGCCACCGCTCCATCGCTCGCGAGAAGCCCATTTCCCAAACCCGCTGGTCAAACGAAGCAAAATGAATGACGATTCATTCTTGATTCCAGCCCGTGCCGAGCGGGCTCCGTTGATGCCTGCCCAACCACGAGATTTTTTATGAGCGCTACTCAGTACACCCCCGACCTCCACGACATGGACTTCGTGCTGCACGATGTGCTGAGCACGGTCTCGACACTCCACACCAGCGGTGTGGCGGCCGATATGGACCAAGATCTGATGGACACCACTATCGCCGAGGCCGCTCGTATGGCCACGGATCTCATTGGCCCCATCAACGGTCCTGGAGACCGAGAGGGGTGCCACCTCAACGCCGATGGAACGGTTCGCGTTCCCGAGGGCTACATCGAGGCCTACAAAACATTCATGGAGGGAGGCTGGCCTGCTCTCGCCGCACCTGTTGAGTTCGGCGGAATGGGTCTGCCTGGGATCCTCGCGGTTGCCATTGGAGAGCTGATCACCGGTGCTTGCCCGGCATTCGCGATGTACCCTGGCCTCACTCGTGGAGCCGCAAACCTCCTTGCTCACTTCGCACCACCGGCCTGGCGCGTGATGGTCTGCGAAAAACTGTTCAGCGGCGAGTGGGGTGGCACGATGTGCCTCACTGAGCCCGGCGCCGGCAGTGCTGTAGGTGCCTCTCGCACGCGCGCTGCGCCCACGGATCGGCCTGGCGTGTACCAAATCCAGGGCGAAAAGATCTTCATCTCGTCGGGGGATCACCCCCTCACCGAAAACATCGTGCACTTGGTTCTCGCACGCACTCCGGACGCTCCAAAGGGCACCCGCGGTCTCTCCATCTTCCTCGTTCCCAAATTCGAGTTCGACTTCGCGACCGGCGCACTCGGCGAACGCAACGGTGTTTTTGTGGAGAAGGTGGAAGAGAAGATGGGCATCCACGGCAACGCCACCTGTGCACTTTCGTTCGGTGCCCGCCAACCGTGCCGTGGCTGGCTCTTGGGTGAAGAAGGGCAAGGCATGAAGATCATGTTCCACATGATGAACGAAGCCCGGCTCGAGGTCGGTGTGCAAGGGCTGTCGGGCGCCGCATCCGCGTATCAAAACGCCCTTTCCTATGCGAAAGGGCGGATTCAAGGGCAGTCCCTCGAGCAATTCGGCAACCCAGAAGCTCCGCAAGTACCCATCATCGAACATCCGGATGTTCGGCGGATGCTGCTCTGGCAGAAAGTCCATGTCGAAGGGCTGCGGTTGCTCATCTACGATGTGGCCTTGCACCTCGACCTTTGGATGGCCGCTGAGCAGGCCGAACCGAACGACCCCGCCCGGGTCCGCTCGC
>CAJWOS010000587.1 GCA_913044235.1 uncultured Pseudomonadota bacterium | reverse complement strand
AATTTTCATGTCCGGCGCCGTCATCCTGTGCAGCACGGCGTGGAACTCGGCGCCGGGCTTCTCGTGGACCTCCGCCATGCCGTAGGCGCCCCAGAATCGTCGCTCAAAGTCGACGCATTTGCACGGGCAGCTCTCGAGCGGCTTGATGCCGCGCTTCCGTATGGCGTCCGGGTTCATCATGGACCCGATGCCGACGTAGTAGATGTCTGCCATGGTGCGCGTCGGCGTCGGGCAGCCTCTCGACGTCGACGATGCGACGCTGTGCGTCAAGGGCGTCTTGGCAGCCTCTCGACGTCGACGACGACGGAGAGCCCGAGATCGTGTTCATCGCCCAGGTGTTCATCGCGCCGGGGGGCGGTGCCGGGGGCGACGAAGGTGAGCCGGAGGAAACGGGCATCTTCATCATCGACACCGCGCCGATAGGCGGAGGTGAAAGCGGCCCCCCCATGGAGACCGGGGGCGGCATGGGCGGCACCGAAGTGCCCATTTCCATGGATGTCACACCGCCTCCCATGGAAGAAGGCGGCCTCTGCTACGTGGCAGCGGTCACGCCAGACCTGCAGCTCGATTGGGTCGCCCTCGAAGCAGAGATTCCCTGCGGTGGCCATGCCCCTGCCATCGCCGACCTGCAAGCGGACGGCGACCCCGAAGTCATTGTTGGTTCGCTGATCCTCAGCGGCCTCGATGGCTCACTGCTCTCGGAAGGACAAGCAGGTGTGGGCGCGTACAAGTGGCACGAAGAAACAGGCTACCACCCCGTTCCCGCCGACCTCGATGGCGATGGCTTCATGGAAATCGTCACTGGACGCACCATCTACGACTACCAAGGCGAGATTCTCTGCGACTCCGGCTCCGATGAAGACGATGGCTATACCGCCGTCGCCGACCTGGACATGGATGGTGAAGGCGAGGTGGTGAGCGTTGGAAATGGCGTTGCACGGGTCTTCGGCCTCGACTGTGTGGTCACGGCATCCTGGCCCATCGCCGGCACCGGAAATGGTGGACCGCCGACCATTTCGGACTTCGATGGCGACATGGAGCCCGAGATCGGAATCGCTTCGGGGACCCGCTACGCAGTGTATGAGACCGACGGCACACAGCTCTGGTCGGCCGTCGTGTCGGACGAGTCAAGTGCATCGACCGGCTCCGCCGTGTACGACTTCGAGGGAGATGGGCGCGGCGAAGTGGTCTATGCCGACGAGTCTCGCATCTGGATCTACGACGGCTCCAACGGCGACGTTCGCTACGAAGGCAACCACCACGCCAGTCGAACTCTGCACGAGTTCCCCACCGTGGCCGACATCGACGGCGACAGCCTCCCTGAGATCATCGTGCCAAACGGCGGGGGCCACCAGGGAGAAAACAAGACCGGCCTCACGATTCTCGGCTCGGCGAACCTCGACTGGCTGCCCAGCCGCCAGACGTGGAACCAGCACGCTTTCAACCTCGTCAACATCGAAGACGACCTCAAAGTGCCTGCACCGGCCGATCTGAACTGGCCGCTGCACAACAACTTCCGAAGTGGCGACCCGCAACCCGTCTCTGGCAGCAGCGCCCCCGATGTGGTGCCCCTCGCCGAGGTGTGCACCTCGGAGTGTGACCGCGGTGTGCTCGTGGTGCGGGTTCGGCTTGCCAACGAGGGCGCTGCGATTCTGCGGCGCGACGTACCGGTCTCGCTGTATGCACAGACCTCAGATGGCACGCGCACCTACCTGGGGAGCTCGTTCACCGTTGCGGAGACCGAGCCAGGCATGACCACCGACACCATCGTGCTGCGGGTGGACTGGACGGGCCACCAAGGGTCGGATCTCGTGGTGGTCGCCGACGACGATGAAGGGTTGGAGTGGGTACCCGAGTGTGTGGAAGACAACAACATCATCCTGTTCGAGGCACCCGACTGCTCCGGCTGACCACGCGCCACGCGCCGAGATGGCACCAGTAGAGGAGAAGGCATGTCCCTCGAGATTGCGGTGATTCCTTGCTTGCGCGACAATTATGCGTTTTTGCTTCATGATCGGGCCACAGGCGCGACTGCGGTGGTGGATACGCCAGAAGTGGGCCCGATCAACGCCGCTCTGGAAGCACGAGGCTGGCACCTCACCCACATCCTCAACACGCATCACCATCCCGATCACGTGGGAGGGAATCGCATGCTCTGCGACACCCACGGGTGCCAGATCATCGGCCCCGCATCCGATGCACACCGGATTCCGGGCCTGCATGAGGGCGTGGGTGAAGGCGATGCAGTGATGCTCGGACAGATCCAAGCCGTCGTCTGGGACACCCCGGCACACACCAGCGGTCACATCTCGTACTACTTCGCGGAGGCCAGCGCGCTCTTCGTGGGCGACACACTCTTCGCGGTGGGATGTGGCCGGCTCTTCGAAGGGACCGCACTCCAGATGTGGTCGGCGATGCATCGATATCGGTCGCTCCCCGACCATACCCGTGTGTACTGCGCCCACGAGTACACCGCATCGAACATCCGCTTCGCCCGCAGCATCGATCCTTCCAATGAAGCACTCGCTCGGCGTGCGCAGGAGGTGGAGCAGCTGCGCGCCGCCGACCAGTTCACGGTACCAACCACCATCGCGCAGGAGAAGGCCACCAATCCCTTCATGCGGGCCGATGATCCCATGCTCGCTGCTGCGGTCCAGCGGAGCGGTGCTTCTCCAGCCGACGTGCTGGGAGAGATCCGACGACGAAAAGATCGGTTCTGAATCGCTCCGTGAGGAGCATGCACATGAGGCGAGCGAACATCGGTATGGACCGGAGGTGCGGCCTCGTCGGGGGGACAGCGGAACGCTCGGGCGCCACGTCAGTGCGAACACACTGAACATCAATTCACCATTTTGATGGTCAGTGATGGTTCAACGGCGGTATACTGAACACATGAACAGCATCCACCGTCGATATCTCGTTGCCCACCTCCCCATCTTCCGCCTGGAGCGATGCGGATGGACCTCCGATCAAAACGTTGTACTTGTCGAAGAGGAAAGGAATGCTCTGCGTGTTCAGGTCACCACGCCAGCCGCTGCGGCCGCGGGTGTTCGCGTTGGGATGACCGTGACGCAAGCACGAGCGATCTGCCCATCTGTTCAGATTGAGCGTCGAATTGCACAGGATGAGACCGAAGATCTGTCCGAGCTCGCCACCCAACTGCTCCGCATCTCTCCCACGGTGGCCCCGCTATCGCCCAATGCCCTCGTGGCCGAGATCAGTCGTACGGCCATGGTCCTGGCCCGTCGAGGAGATGCCACTCCCCCCCAACGGGCTGGTGCCGAGCGCGCCATGGTGGAGCGAGTCCGACGCCTCTTGTCGCGATTGGGACATGCTGCCCGTGTGGTGGTAGCAGACGACCCATCCACCGCACTGGCCTGTGCAGCCTGGGGCGAGTCCGACCGCATTGTTCCGCCCGGAGCCAGCTCTGATGCGCTCGCTCCGCTTCCTCTGGGCGCCCTCGGACTGCCCGCGAATGCGCAAGACCTCCTTCTTGGACTGGGGATCCAAACCGTGGGCTGCTTTGCCAGCCTCCCCCCCGCATCAGTCGTGGGCCGATTTCCGCCCATCGTCCTGCTTGCCCACCAGCTGGCCTGTGGAACTGCCCGACCTCCCGTACTCCCAAGCGAGGCCGACGACACCACTGTCTCCCTCCGTCAGGACTTGCCATCTCCGGTCGTGGTTCTCGATGCGCTTCTCTTCGTCATCAACTCGATGCTGCGGGATCTTGCAGCTCGTCTGGCAGTCTCGAGCCGAGCTGCGGTGCACTTAGAGCTGTCTTTTGGAATCGAAGGAGGCTCCTGGCAACACCTCTCCATTCGCCTGGGCGCTCCCACCCGCCACAGCGCTCGAATCCTGAGCCTCATTCGGGCCCGTATGGAGCGAGTGGAGCTGGCGGGCCCAGCCGAAGCGGTGATCATCGAGGTTCTGGACCCCGTCCCCTTTGATGGCCAACAACGAGACCTGATCCATCGGCAGCGGGCCACCGAAGAGCTCGCCGATGTCACGGCGCGTCTGCAAGACACTCTGGGCAGCATGGGGGTCGGGGTACCTCGTCTGGTCGACCATCATCGCCCTGAGGCTTCGTGGCGCATCGAGTCCATCGCTCCCCCCGATGTGGCCGGACCCTCGAGTTCTGTGGGCGCCAGCTCGGCCATCGCTCGGGCCCCGATCACTCGACTCGATCCTCGCTCGCCGCAGCTTTGCATCGCGCTCACGCGAGATCCCGTCGCGGAATGGACCGGCTTCTCCTCCCCACTGCCTGCCCAACAACCGGTCCTCCTGCTTCCCCAGCCGGTCGCCATCGATGTCCAACTCGCTGCGGGCGGACGCCCTTCGGCGCTGCACCATGATGGACGGTGGCTCTCCATCACTGCCGTCGACGGACCGGAGCGCCGGTCGGGTGCCTGGTGGGAGCAGCGCCCTTTTTGCCGCGAATACTGGCGGGTTTGTATGTGCGATGGACG
>CAJWOS010000586.1 GCA_913044235.1 uncultured Pseudomonadota bacterium | reverse complement strand
CTGGGCCAAGCGTCTCGAGCCACTCCCGTGCAACGCGGTAGCCGAGCGACAGGGCCGTGGCGTAGTCTTCGGCCGGACGCCCTGGCTCGAGGTGGTCCAGACGATCGCCCTCCAGCACGTCCATCCACTTCTGGAGCAGATCCTCATCGCCGCGCGCGCCGGCGCGAATCAGGATGTGCTCGTGGCGGATGATGTCGAAGACAGCCCCCTGAACGGCCTTCCGGTCTCGCGAGCCAATCGACCGGTTCTTGCGAAAGAACCGGGAGAGCTCGGGGCTGGCAAACCGCGGGTTGGACCGAGCGATCGTGAGCGCCGACAAGACGGCATTCTGGCGAAACGGCTTCTGCAGCGCGCGTGCCCGGGTGGAATCGGGCTCGGGCAGTGCGCAGCGAAGCAGGTCGATGGCGGTTGGTACAGACATGTGGGCCGCGTAACGCCAGGGCGGGAGCGTCGCTGGGGCAGACGTGTGGGAGGACTGGTGGGGGTGTGCCGTTCGATAGTCTCGAAGGGCCATATGGATTGCAGTATTTTTTGACTTTATCCGAGGAGATTTGACCCGAACGGGTCATCGAACCTTGGAGCGAACATGTCGATCGACACCAGTCCTGAAAGCCTTCTTGCGGGCGTGACCTCTTGCGTGATGCTTGCCGACGCGCAGTTCAACATCACGTTTCTCAATCCCGCCGCGGAGCAGCTCTTTGCCCGACGGGAGGAAGCGTTTGCCCGGCGGTATCCGGGGTTCCGAGCGTCGGAAATGGTGGGGAAAAACGTCGATGTCTTCGACGTCAATGGGCGTCTCCAGCGGAAGATTCTCTCCGACCCTGCCAGGCTGCCGTACCGCACCACCGTGCGCCTCGAAGGGCTGGTGGTGGGGTTGCGCGTGAGTGTGCTGCGGGACCGAAAGGGGCAGCAGAGTGGCTTCGCTTTTGAGTGGACCGACAGCACCGCCACCTCGCTCTACGAAGAAGAGGTGCGGAACCTGCACGATGCCGCGGTCAACGGGCAGCTTTCATACCGAGGAGATGTGGAGCGCATGTCGGGGCCGTACGTGGAGATGATGACCCAGATCAACCACATCCTCGATGGGGTTCTCGCACCGATCGACGAGGTCCGCGAAGCGATGCACCGCTCGGCGACTGGGAATTTCGCTCAGCTCATCGAGTCTCATCAGGTGGGCGATCACGCTGTGCTGAAGGATGCATACAACCAGATGGTAACGCAGCTCTCCGACACCCTCACCCGGGTGCGGGTGGCGTCAGAACAGATCAACGCGGGCAGTGGTCAGGTGGCCAGTACAGCATCATCGCTGGCGCACGGAGCCACAACACAGGCTGCGGCCATCGAGCAGATCGGCACCACCATTCGCGCGGTCGCCGACCAGGCCGGAGCCACGGCATCTGCCGCCCGTGAAGTGGACCGAGTCTCCCAGCTTGCGGGCGATGCGGCGTCGCATGGAGACGAGCGCATGAACGCCATGCTCAAGGCCATGGGCAACATCGAAGAGGCGAGTCGGCATATTTCGCGGATCATCAAGGTCATTGACGAGATTGCATTTCAGACCAACCTGCTGGCGCTCAATGCGGCGGTCGAGGCGGCCCGTGCGGGTGTCCACGGGCGGGGCTTTGCGGTGGTGGCCGAAGAAGTCCGGAACCTGGCCGCCCGCAGCGCAAAGGCCGCTCGAGAGACGACGGAAATGATTGAAAACACACTCGTCAAGGTTAATCAGGGAGCATCCGCAGCCAATGAGACCGCGTCGGCGCTCCACGAGATCGTGGAGAATGTGGATCGGGTCCGCACGCTGATTGGTGGCATCGCACAGGCGGCCGACGAACAGGCGCAGGGCGTGTCTGAAGTGGACAAGGGGCTGGCCCAGATCGACCGCGTGACCCAGCAGAACACCGCAGCAGCCGAAGAGAGCGCCGCTGCCGCAGACGAACTGTCACACCAGTCCGACTTGCTCAACGAGGTGATTGCGGGTTTCCGCTTGCTGGTCCCTCGAGCCGTTGCACCCGCAGGAACAGGCCTGGATGGGGTCTCTCTCGACCCCGAGATGGTGCGCGCCCTGCACGCCTTCATCGCGCAGCAGAGAGCGATGGGCGGGCCCTTCGCCCGATAGAGTGGTCCGACGCGATGGCTATGGGGTTGGCGGTGCGGGGCGATATTCAATGTGGGTGGTGGGCTCGTGGTCTTCGGGCATCCAGACCGCCACTTGCAGCGTGTCATCGGTTCGTGAGATCCGCACTGTGGGGATGGTGGGGCCGCTGGCCCAGACGAGCCGGTTTTCGTTGGGTCTCGCGTCGACGTAGCGGTCGGCCAGCCAGGCGGGTGCCTGCATGTGCAGAGCTCGGATGCTGTGATCGGCTTCTGAGTATCGGTAATATACGCGGTCTTCGTGGTCTAGCCCCCCATCGGCCCGGAACAGGCGCTCGATGGCTTCGAGAAAGGTTCCGCCGAGAATCGGTTGGACGTCCAGTGTGGCGGTCATCGGCGTGCCGTCGGACATCCCTTCGCCGATCCAACGGCCGATCAGGAAGGCGATTGGAGCCAGTGCGGGAACGGTCGGGTTGGACATGCATCCTCCGTTCCCACGGCGTATCCGTCGAAGCCTTCGGCGTCCGGCAAGCTGCGTCGACCGGCGAAGAACCTGTGCTGCGCTAGGGGGCAGCACTTACGCTCTATTCGTGGTTTCGATCGATTGCGCCTACGCTTTCGTTGTAGGGATGTGGTGGGCTGCACGAAGCGGCGTTGAAAGCCTCGAGCGGCTCCACAACCATAGATTCCGGGGGCCGGCACGCACCGTGGCGCGGATTCGAGTGCAGCGGGGGCGGCGTCGTGCGCTGGGGTGTCGACGCGGTCCGCCCCTCGCGCAGGGTACAGCGGGTCGGTCTCCATCCGCTGAATGCCTTGAGGGACCCTACAGAGCGCCAGACCGCTTGATGTCGAGGTAACGGTTCACCAACGCGACCGGCAGGGCGCTGGGCAGAACGTCGAGAGCCTGCATGCCATGGCCTCGGACAAGGTTGTGGGCCCGCTGCCGGTCGTCGATGTATTGGTGCGCGGCAGCGACCCGCAGAGCGTCGGGGAGCGAGCGTACGGGAGTCTGGCGAGCATCCTCGATGGCCGGTTCGCGAAGGCTGGCCAGCAGCACGACGTGCTTGCGGCGAAGGGGGGCCAGTGCGGCGGGCAGCTCCTGCGCATCTTCATCTCGAAGGTTGGTGACCAGGATGATGAGAGCGCGGCGCTTCACGCGGGTGGAAATTCGAGATGCGGCTTCGATGAAGTCCGACGGGGCGGTGGATGGCTGAATGTCGAAGAGGCCATTGAGCAAGCTGTTCATGGCGTTTCGACCCTTCCGGGGCGGCAGCAGTCGGTCTTCGCCGCTGAACGTGAACGCACCCACTGCGTCGCCTTGCCGCAGAGCGACATAGCTGACGAGTAGGACCGAGTTCAGCACATGATCGAAGTAGGCAAGGTCGCCATCGCGGGTGCGCATCCGACGGCCGCAGTCGAGCAGAAAGATCACCTGTTGGTTCTGTTCTTCCCGGTACTCGCGGCTGATGAGACGGTTGTGGCGCGACACGGCCTTCCAGTCGATCTGACGGAGCGGGTCTCCTTCGCGGTAGTCGCGCAGCTGCAGGAACTCCAGTCCCTGTCCACGGCGCCGCCGCGTGTGCACACCGATCTCGGCCATTCGGTTGTCGAGGGCGAGCAGGGCGAAGCGAGATACGGCTTTGAAGTTTGGGTACACTCGAACCGAGCGCGAGACAGAGACGCGACGCCGCTCACGGATGAGCCCCATCCGACCCTTGAGGCGGATGTCCATCCACGAGAGCGCAAATTCTCCGCGCACGGTGGGCCGCAGGCGCCAGCTGAATTCCAGC
Source organism: uncultured Pseudomonadota bacterium (assembly GCA_913044235.1). Lineage (GTDB taxonomy): Bacteria > Myxococcota_A > UBA796 > UBA796 > UBA2385 > CAJWOS01. The sequence goes on along the minus strand of CAJWOS010000586.1, from coordinate 586 downwards.
CACTTGCCCGACGCCACGGTGATTGTGCGCGGAATGCCCTCGGTATGGAATTCGGTGGGGGGTGCGTCAGTGACCTCAATGGTGAGTGTGCGACGGCTCGGATTTTCGATGCGCACAACCACGTCGTGCCACTCATTGACCGAGAGGGCTTGGGGCATGGTGCGCCGAATCGGGATGGCTGGAATCCGACGTACCGACAAAGCGTCGACCACCAGGGCTCCGAGCAGCAGTGCAGCCATGATCCACCACGTGCCCACCAGGACGGTCCAAACCGAAGCGGCGAGACCCAGGGTGGCCCACGCCGCGCACATCACCACAACCGAGCGGCTTGGAGAGAGGTGGCCAAGGGTCGCGGGAGGGTGCTCCAGCGGCGCGCTTGTGTCGGAGCTGTTCACTGGCGCGGTGCCTCGACACTGTCCAGAATCCCCCGCAATACATCGTCGGTATGCAGCCCCTCAATCTCCAGCTCGGGGGCGACTGCAATGCGGTGTCGCAAGGCCGGCACGGCGATGCTCTTGATGTCGTCGGGAGTGACGAAGTCCCGCCCATCGAGGAGGGCCATCCCGCGTGCCACCCGGACCAGGGC
>CAJWOS010000585.1 GCA_913044235.1 uncultured Pseudomonadota bacterium | reverse complement strand
GTCGTACGACACCGGAGGGGGGGCCGGCAGACCCGACACAAGCCGGTGTCGACCTGTTCTTGGCGGGTCACCAACCACCGCCTCGAGCAGCCCCATCACCATCAGTGACCGCACCGATTCCCAGTCGCGCAGGGGATCCCAGGTCTGCAGTCCGACCACTTCTCCGCCGACCGCGTGTCGCTGCGTGGTGTGCAGCAGACGACGGGCTGCATGGTCGAGCGCATCCACGCGAGCCTGGAGCGGTGACTGTGCGTCCGCTGGATCCGCATCGCTCGCTTGACGGGCATACCGGACGAAAATCTTCGACGAGGTCCCGTCGAGCAGGGACCGCTCCATCCCAGGATGCACGATTCGAGACAACGGCTCTTCGGTAGGAATGGTGTGCTTGTCGAGATCCAGAGTCGCGCCCAGTCGAGCCCACCACGTCTCGTGCGCCACCGTGAGCACACTGACCGCACGACGACTCATTGGATGTGCTCGATGCGGTACGGGTAGCCTTGCTCTGCCAGGAAAAGCTGCCGCCGTTCCGCCATCTCCTGCTCACGAGTGTCTTCCGAGACGAGGCTATAGAACACGGCCTGGTTGCTTCCCTCCTTGGCCCGGAGAACCCGACCGAGTCGCTGCGCCTCTTCCTGCCGACTGCCCCATGATCCACTGACCTGCACGGCCACGGTGGCATTCGGCAGGTCGACTGCGAAGTTGCCGACCTTGGACAACACCAGAACGCGGCACTCCCCCGCTCGAAAGGCGCGAAACAGAGTGTCACGCTCGGCGCGCGAGGTCTTGCCCGTGACCAGAGGGACCTTGAAGCGGCGTGCCAGCCACTCCAGCTGGTCGATATACGTTCCAAGAACCAGGATCTGATCTTGGGCGTGGCGATCCAGAAGCTCGGTGAGCACGGCACCCTTCCGTACATTCTTCGACGCCAAGACAAAACGCTCGCGAGCGCCCAGCTGGAGATACCGCGCCCGATCGATGTCGGTGAGCGGGATTCGAACCTCCACACAACGAGCAGTCGCTATCCAGCCGCGCGCCTCAAGCGAGCGCCATGGGATGTCGAACCGCTTCGGACCAATCAGCGCGAAGACATCGCCTTCGAGACCGTCCTCACGCACCAGCGTGGCCGTGAGCCCCAGCCGCCGGCGGGCTTGCACTCCCGCCACCTCACGGAACACCGGAGCCGGAAGAAGGTGGACCTCGTCGTAGATGATCAGTCCCCACCGCCCCTGGTGAAACAGGCCGATGTGGGCGGGCGCAGCCTTCTTGTCTCGGCGCCAGGTGAGCAGCTGGTACGTGGTGAGAGTGACCGGCCGAATCTCCTTTTTCTGGGAGCTGTACTCGCCCACATCGTCTTCTGTGAGCGTCGTGCGACGGAGGATTTCGGCACGCCACTGCTGCAGTGCTGTGTGCCCGGTACACAAGATCAGCGTGCGCATGCCCAACCGCACCATTGCCGCCACACCCACGAGGGTCTTTCCCGCACCGCAAGGCAGCACGACCACGCCGCACCCCGCGCCTGGACCACCATGAAAGGCGTCCACAGCAGCGACTTGATAATCGCGCATCGACCAGGAACGCCCCTGCGGCGTCGTCTGGGACAAGCGCATCGCGAGCGCTTCTCCATCATTGAACTCAGCAAGATCTTCGACGGGATGACCAAACGCGATGAGGGCCTGCTTGAGCTCACCTCGCCGCCTCGGATGCACCCGGAGCCCCGAGCCGTCGCTGTCATCCACAAGATCGTCGACCGCCTTGAGCGACCGGATGGCTTCGATATCCGACCACTCGCGCCCCTCAAGCCGCAGCCACTCCCCATCCCGGACCAGGGACAGAGCGCCGTATTTCTTCATCCGGTCGCGCACCGAGTCGGGAATGGACGCTGGGACCGGAAACTTCGCCCAGCGTTCCAGAGTGGAGATCACCTGCTCTGCCGTATGCCCCGCTGCGGCGGCATTCCACAAGGAAAGGGGGGTCAGGCGCCAGGTGTGCACATACTCCGGGGACTTCACCAACTCCGCAAACGCCACCAGCGCATCTCGGGCCGCGTCGAAGTGGGGACTGGCGACTTCCACCAAAATGGTGTGGTCACTCTGCACAATGATTGGGTTTTCGGGCACATAGGTCACGGCGCTTCCCGCATGGCCTTCCGACCTATCCGAGTGCTCCCTCTTGCCCACCGTACTCCCATCGCTGGTCCACGGTTGCAGCCTACGAGGCCGAACTCACCGAGATTCTGCCCCGGCTACAGCGGAGGAAAAAGCGGTATACTCCCCATGTACGGTGCCCGCCTGAGGTCTCTGCGTGCGTTCCCCCAAGCCTGTCCCTGCCGAAGTCCGGCGCATCCTCCACGTCGACATGGATGCGTTTTTCGCCTCGGTCGAGCAACGCGACCGCGTCGAGCTCCGCGACCGCCCCATCGCCGTGGGTGGCACCCCAGATGGCCGAGGTGTGGTGGCTGCTGCCAGCTACGAGGCCCGTGCCTTTGGCGTACGGTCGGCGATGTCGGCCCGCAAAGCACTGCGGCTGTGCCCCTCGCTCCAGCTTGTCCAGCCTCGCTTCGACGCGTATCGGGCAGCTTCGAGCGCCGTCTTCGACATTTTTCGGAGCATCACCCCACAGGTCGAAGGACTCTCACTCGACGAGGCCTTTCTCGATGTCACGGACCACCTGAGCCCATTCAGTACGGCCACGGAAGTAGCGCAGCACATTCGACGTCGAATCCGACAGGAAGTCGGGCTCACGGCATCGGCAGGCGTTGCGCCGCTCAAGTTCGTCGCAAAGATCGCGAGCGGCTACCGCAAGCCCGATGGAATCACTGTGGTGCCTCCCGCCCGGGTGCTTGCGTTCCTGCACCCCCTGTCCGTGCGATGCCTGTTCGGGGTCGGGCCGAAGTCCGCGGCCCGCTTGGAGGCTCGAGGGCTCCACACAGTCGGTCAAATTGCAGACCAGGAGCCACACGAAATGCACGCCGAGTTCGGCTCGATGGGCGAGCGGGCTTGGCGCATGGCTCACGGCATCGATCCGCGTCCAGTCCAGCCCCACCGAGTGCGACGGTCACGCAGTGCCGAGTGCACATTCGCCGATGACATCGCAGACCTCGCGGTGCTCGAATCTCATCTCGAGCGCCTCGCCGAGCGGGTGGGGACCGGACTGAAGAGCGCCGGCGAGACAGGCGACACCGTCATCTTGAAGGTTCGGTACGCCAACTTCCACACCATCAGCCGCAGCCGACGCCTCGCGGAGCCCACCCACACACCCGCTACGCTCGCACAGATCGCCCGCCGCCTCTTGCGAGACCGCTCCCACGCAGGACAGGTGCCCGTCCGACTGCTTGGTCTGGGCGTTCGTGTGCGCCCTCAGCAGCCACCCTCCCGACAGCTTCATCTGCCCTTTTGAGGTCGAGTGACATCAGGTGGGCACTGCTGCCGAACGCCCGCAATCATACGGCACCGACCACCGACCCAAAGGAAACGCCCGACCACAGGGGCCGGGCGTTTATACGGTGGGACTGGGTTCGCGGGGAACGCAGCCGGACCGTCTCAAGCGTCTCGGTTCCGCGCTTTGCACAATTTGTGCCAACCTTATTCAGAACCCTGAAAACATCGGCTAAACAAACATTATCGAAAATCGCACCACCAAGCGCCCTCCGCTATTCCCGAAAATATCGGCGAAATCGAGACATTTTTGTCGCACTGACCTCCGAATGTCTGAATATTCCCAGAATCACACGAGAATCCAGGAGTATAAAACCACCTACAGCCTGAACACAGCGGACAAAAAACCACCGAAAAATACTATCCATGGGCACTATCAACGAAACCCCATTCGAGCGATAGAAGCCATCGTCCCGGCAACCGCCACAAACGACTCCTCGAGACCGCGCCACAGATGTCATGCCCACCGCCCATGAAAGCTCTCATGCTCTACTTTCGAGTCGAAGCGTAGACACACTGGGAGTGACCAGCCCAAGTGGATAGGTCCGCTTCATGCAAACGGCCACCTCCTTCTGGACCATCGCCGCCGGGCAAGGCGAGCTGCGCTCGCGGCCCCTTCCCGCTCCCACACCCCACGAGGTGTTGGTGCAAATGCGCTTCAGCGGCATCAGTCGAGGCACAGAATCACTCGTCTTCCACGGTCGAGTCCCGCCCTCACAACACGCGGCCATGCGCGGTCCCCATCAGCAGGGCACCTTCCCGTTTCCCGTACAGTACGGCTACATGGCGGTCGGAACCGTACAGACAGGGCCTCAGAAAGGCACAGACATCTTCTGTCTGCATCCCCATCAGGACTGGTTCGTGCTTCCCGAGTCACAGGTCGCCCCGCTACCCGTGGGTCTCCCGCCTGAGCGGGCCATCCTGACGGCCAATATGGAAACCGCGCTCAACGGCATCTGGGACGCCGGAGTGGGGCCTGGGGACCACGTGACCGTGGTGGGTGCTGGCGTGGTGGGAAGCCTTGTGGCTTGGCTGGCCGGTCGCATCC
>CAJWOS010000584.1 GCA_913044235.1 uncultured Pseudomonadota bacterium | reverse complement strand
CGCACCGTCTTCCGCTCGCGTGGCCCGCCACACCCCCGATCCGAGGCTCTCGCCCAACGCAAGGTGCAGGTCGGCGAGCAGGTCTCTCAGGTCGAGCGGTACGCTCACTGCGGTGCAGACTCCACCGTGAGGCCTTCCGACCACATCCGCAAGCTCGGGCGTCCTGGGATCTGAACCAGGGCCTCGTACCCCACCCAGCCTTCTCCCTCGACATAGCGGTTCCGCAGGACCAACACTCCATCTGGCCGACGCACCTCCGCCACCGACACCAGCTCTCCGGGTTGCTCTCCCGTCACCAGCTCGACCGACCGCTCACTCTGCCGATCCCCGCGCCGGTGCTGAGCCGACCACTTCGCACCCACCTTCGGCTCGGCCGGCAGCACGACCTGGAACGGCTCATACAGCTCCAAAATCTCTCCGGTGAACGTGCCGAGGTCGACCAGTCCCGCGGGGCCGTAGCCCACGAGTGCATCTTCCGAGACCGGGCCCGGCTCGCCGTCGATTCGTTCTCGGGTGGTCCTGCGAAACAGCAACCAGTCACCCTCCAACGCGTCGGGGCGGAAGCGGGTGCCATCCGACCAGGTCTCTTCCAGAGAGAGTCGGGGCAGCTCAAACACACCGGCGTCACCACAGCGAGCGTACCGAACGCGCCGCGGCGGCGGACAAAACCGAAGCAGGGAGGCCAGAGGGGGGGCGACAGGAGGACTCGGGTTCTTCATGACCACAGGCTATCGCACCGAGCCCCAACCCCGTCGCTGCTCGTGGTGAGCCGCCCTCCACAACGACCCGCGCGCGGCCACCTTCCCGCACTGACAATCCCCCACGGCCGTGGTCGCAAGTCGACCCGACCGCTGCCCTCGGTGGCGCAACCCCCAGAATCGCGGCCCCGCCCCTTCGACGCCTCCGGAATTTCCTGGTTGGGTCGGACCGTGTCCCCAACAGGCCCGCAGCATGGGACGCTGGTGCCACATTCAGGCCCGGGAAAACTCCATGGCACGCTCTGCCGCAGGCGAGCTGCTCGAAGACGTTGTTGAGCAGTTGAACAAAATCGTGAACTGGCACGAGCTGCCAGTCCCCGTGGGTATCGTCAACCTCATCGAGCTTCGAAACGCGCTCCGAGACGAAAACCTCCATGACACGTCGGGTGGCGGCGAGCAGGATCCGGAGCCGAGCCACATCGGTGCTCGTCACTTGTACGCGCGTTCCGATGACGGGGGCTACAACGACCTCGAGCATGTGGGGATGGGTGCCACCGGAGCCTACTTCGGGCGCAACGTCACCCCCGACGCCGGGCATCCTGACCTCCACGCACTCATGTCGCCCAACCCACAGCTGATCAGCGAAGCCGTGCTGGCCCGAACCGAGTTCAAGCCCGTGGAGGCACTGAACCTGCTCGCGGCAGCGTGGATCCAGTTCATGACCCATGACTGGTTTTCCCACGCCGACGACCCGTCGCAGGAGCATGTCATCCCGGCGCATCGAGCGGGCGCTTCCGAGGTGCGCATTCCCCACACGGCAAGCGCGGATGACTGGGCCCCTGGTGCACCCCGCCCTCCCGCGTACCGCAACCGAGTCACCCACTGGTGGGATGGCTCCCAGGTCTACGGCAGCGACACCGACACCATCCAGCACCTCCGGACCGGAGAAGGGGGAAAGCTCCGCATCGGACCCCACGGTCGCATCCCCCGACACCCCCAGACGGGCACCCCCGAAGCCGGCTTCACCGACAACTGGTGGCTCGGTCTGGACTTGATGCACAGTGTCTGGGTTCTTGAGCACAACACTGTGTGTGACCACTTCGCCGCCCGCCATCCGCAGTGTGACGACCAGGCGTTGTTCGACCGGGCGCGACTGGTGATCAGTGCTTTGATGGCCAAGATCCACACTGTGGAGTGGACCACGGCCATCCTCGGGCATCCCACCCTCCAGCTGGCCATGAACGCCAATTGGTGGGGACTGCAGGGCGAGCAAGCGCATCAGTTCGTGGGTCGAATCAGCGACAGTGAAGTGATCAGTGGCATCCCCGGCTCGGAGACCGACCACCACGGTGCCCCGTTTCAGATGACCGAAGAATTTGTCTCGGTCTACCGGATGCACCCCCTGCTCCCCGATGAGATCGATCTGCTGCGGCTCGACGAAAACGTTCCGATCGGCACCCTTTCCATGACCGACGCCATCTTCCACAACACCACGAAGGTGGTGGAGCAGCATGCGCTCGAGGACCTCTTCTACAGCTTCGGCCGCGCGCATCCCGGCGCCCTCACACTGGGCAACTATCCGAACTGGCTGCGGAATCTCCAGCTCCCGCATGGTCGAACCATCGACCTCGCCGCGGTCGACATCCTGCGAGATCGGGAACGTGGCATTCCCCGCTACTGCGCATTTCGTAGACTGTTGCGGATGCAGGTGCCCGAGACGTTTGCCGACCTCACCGATGATCCCGAGCTCGCCGACACTCTGGAGCGCGTCTATGGCGGGGACATCGAGCAGGTCGATACGATGGTGGGGATGTTCGCCGAGACTCCACCCGAAGGCTTCGGGTTCAGCGACACTGCCTTCCGCATCTTCATTCTGATGGCTTCGCGCCGATTGAAGTCCGACCGGTTCTTCACCAATGACTACACGGCCGATGTCTACACCCAGGAAGGTCTCGACTGGATCGAGAGCAACACCATGAAATCGGTACTCATTCGGCACTTCCCACGGCTCACAGCGAGCCTCCGCGACGTGGAAAACGCCTTCTTTCCCTGGCGCCCCACCGCCTGAGCGTACACTCCCACCGGCTTTGGCCTTATCCCGCGGTCAGGCCGCTGAGCCTCGATCGGGCATCCTCTTCCTCGAGGGTGTGGATCGAAAATCCGGTGAATCCATAGGCCAGGGTGAGCAGCGGGGTGAACAGATTGACCAGCGCAAACGGAGCATAGGCCGTGGTGGCAACGCCGAGTACGCCGGCCATGTAGGCGCCACAGGTGTTCCAAGGCACCAGAGCCGAGGTCATCGTGCCGGCATCTTCGAGCACCCGGGAGAGGTTCTTGGGATGCAGCCGACGCTCCAGGAACGCGGTCCGGTACATCCGACCCGGCACAATAATGGCGATGTACTGGTCGCTGGCCAACACATTGAGTCCAAGTGCTGACGCTGCGGTGGCCACCACGAGACCGCCCGTGCTGCTGGCCCAGCGGAGCACGGCACGCGCCAAGCTGTCGAGCATTCCGGAGACTTCCATCACGCCCGCAAAAGCGAGCGCGCACACGATCAAGGCGATGGTCTCAAGCATGCTTCCCATTCCGCCACGACTGAGGAGCTTATCGACCGAGGGCACGCCAGTATCCGAGGCGTAGCCACCCATGCTCGCCGACAACACATCGGCCACCGATGCACCCTGGACCGCCATGGCCAAGATGGCTGCCACCAGCGTACCGGCCATCAGCGCTGGCAGCGCCGGAACCCGCCAAATCACGAGCCCGAGAACGGAAATCGGCGCCAGCAACAGGACCGGAGACAAGGTGAACGCTTGCGAGATGCCACTGGAGATCACAGCAAGCTCCGCGCCACTCCCTTCCGCTCCTCCCTGACCGACCCCCATCACCGCAAAACCCACAAGCGCCAGGAGCAACGCTGGGATGGTGGTCCAGAGCATGTGCTGGATGTGTTCGAACAGCTCCGCGCCCGCGGCCGCCGGCGCGAGGTTGGTGGTGTCGGAGAGCGGCGACATCTTGTCGCCAAAGTAGGACCCCGACACAATGGCTCCAGCAGCCATTCCCGGATGCACACCCAGCGCCTGCCCCACGCCCACGAGCGCAAGGCCCACGGTGGCGGCTGTGCTCCAAGATGATCCCGTGGCGAGGGCCACCACCGCGCAAATGATGCACGCAGCCACCAGAAACCACCCTGGTGCAAGCACCATCAGTCCGTAGTGGATGAGCAGCGGAACCACCCCTGCGGCAATCCAGACCCCCACCAACATCCCCACCACCAACAGCACCAGAACCGCCGGCAGTCCACCCGAGATCCCCTTCACCATGCCCGCTTCAATGCCTTTCCACGGCATCTTCAGTCCCCATCCAGCCACGGCCGCCGCGATGGCTGTCCCGACAACGAGCGGGATGTGTCCGCCACCATCCAGTCCACCAATGACAAGTGCCAGCAGGGCCACAAGGGAGATCACGGGAACCAGCGACAGGCCCACGCCAGGCAAGGTCCGCTCAGCAGCAGGGTTGGTGTTCGGGTCGGCGGTCAAGGGTTCCTCCTCAGCGAGAAGAGCATCGCACAAGCGCACCCACCCAGGGCCCCAGATGCCCGGCGCATAGACGAACCACAGGTTGGTTCATCACCAATTTCTGAATTAATCCCTTCAGGTAACTTTTCAATAAAATCTAAACATCCAGCTAATCTTGCAGACTCCATTACCCTTTCGCTATCAAATTCATCATCACCATAGGCTATATTTTTCTCTATAGTGTCATTAAATAGTGTTGGAGATTGAGT
>CAJWOS010000583.1 GCA_913044235.1 uncultured Pseudomonadota bacterium | reverse complement strand
ACGGACACGGACACGGACACGGACACGGACACGAACACGGACACGGACACGGACACCGGCAGCTACGAAGACGACAGTGAGATCGGTAGTGTCGATGGCGATCTCTACATCAACGAGTTCATGGCCAGCAATTCCTCGACCGTACAGGATGCCGGTGGGGCCTACTCCGACTGGATCGAGATCTACAACGCCGGAACTCAGACCGTCTACCTTGGAGGGTGGACCATCACCGACGACTTCGAGGACCCTGACAAGCACCCTCTCGCTTCGTCCCTCTCCATCGAAGCCGGCGCCTTCCTCCTTCTGTTCGCCGACGATGAACAGGGAGGACCAGAGTGTGTGGGCTTCAAACTCTCCGCCAGCGGAGAGTCCATCGGCCTGTACCGGCCCGATGGCACCGCCGTGGACACGATTGTCTATGGCGAGATGGGAACAGACATCGCGTTCGCCCGCATTCCGGATGGCTCCTCGACCTGGGAGGTGACCGACAGCGCCACTCCAGGGAGCTCAAATGGCAGATAATGTCTGCGCGTGCGTGGTCGGGCGGGAACGCAAATCGCAACGCGCATCGACGTTCACCCAGCCGCGCCGACCTCACCTCTCCAGCGGCTGACGCGGTCGACCAGAGCACCGACTGTGCACTGGGTATGGCTCCGCGAGGAAGGTCGAGGGCGCAGTGTTCCAGCCGAGGGTGCACAGGCCGAGTGGCCTCGAGGTAAACCTCTGGGTGCCGTACCTGACCCGTGCGAGAGCGGGGAAGGTCCACTGAGATAGACCCCACGGCATCGGGTCCATCTGTAGGGAATCTGGGTTCGCTCTGATAGAACTCAATAGTGGTTGATGATTCCTATCCCTTGTTTCCTCGCGAGGCCGCAGGGTTTGTTCCGACAAAACTCAAAATCGGTTGATGGTTCCGATCCCTTCTGGACTCTCATCAGTATGGGTTGCCTCAACTGTTGGTCAAGCATGCAACGGAAGCGACCTTACCGATTCTGCGTCAAACGGTTACGGGGACCGCTGCCCAGCGGCAACCAAAGCCGTGCAGGATTGAGGGGGGCCGATGGGTAAGTGTCAAGCGAATCCCAGTGCCTGTAAGACCGGCAAAAAACCCGACCAAGGCGAACAGTCCGTGCGGGGAGCAGAGCGAAGCAACAGCCAGCAGGCGGAGCGCTTGCGGCAGATGGGTCCTCAGATGTCTCTTGCGGGCCCCACGCTTGCCTACACGAACGGGTTTTCCGAAGACGAAGCCAACGTGAGCTTGCCGAAGTCACTGGAGGAGGAGAGGTGGTTGTTCGCGCATGAGGTCCAGCTCGGGGCCTGCGATAGGCTGCAGGTCTGGCCTGAGGATGGCGCGCCCTTCCGGGTCATCAACCCTGAGGGGCAAGTCGTCGCAGACAGTGACGGCATGCGCAGAAGCGTCTCGGTGATCGGCTGGATGCCGGGCATCTACACCATCGAGTCTCGCTCTCTCTACCCAGAACGACTGGACTGGTCGGTCACGCCCGTCGACCCGGAGAAACACCCTGACGAGAGCGGGGCTGCATTCAAGCGTGTCGCAGACTCGCTCGGAATCTTGGTCGACGAGCATGGGTTCGAGCCACGAGAGGTCCTGCTCCTGCAGGAATTCGGAATCGATCCCAGGCGCCATGAGCCTCGGATTCTGGCGAAGCTGGTCCGCGCGGTCCAGAAGCTGGAGAGCGCGCTGAAGGGCGTGCAGGTCGGAGAGGAGGTCAAGGTTGAGCTCGTGGAGTCGCTGACGGACTCTGAGACCCGTGCGCGCTACTTCTTGGAAGTAGACGGTGAGTCTCTCGTCATGGAGATTGCAGCGACAGAAAAGCACAGTAGCCGTCGACTGGAGTACTCCCACCAGGACGGGACCCAGTTCCACAGCACGCGCAACGAGCGCCCCCAGCCGACGCACCTGATCGACGCACCCACAACCCTTCCGCCAGGGCTCGGGAAGGTAGAGGATCCGGTCCAAGAGCACATGCGTGGACGGGGAATGTTCCAAACTGGCCCCAACCACTACCAAGACCTCCTTGAATGGGACGCGCGGCGCGCACGGTGGGAGGAGGAAGCGAAGCCCTCAACGGCCGAGAGCCTGGCCAAGGGCTTCTGGAATGGGGTGGTCGACACGGCGGAGAGTGCGTACCACGGCGGCCGTCACTTTTCGCGGGCTGTCGGAATGCATGGGGCCAACGAGTCGGTCGAGGCTGGCGATGCCCAGCAGCGGATCATCACCGGTCTCGTGCGTCTCTACGAGAGTCCGGACAAGATCCGAGTCGGTCTCGAGGCCCTCGTCGATGTCACCTCGCACGAGCGCATACAGGAGAAGTGGGGAGCGAAGATCGAGGCCGCAGAAGCCATGATGGACAGCGCCATCGTTGAACGGTGGGAAAAGCTCGAGCTGGGAAAGGTCGCCAAGGATGCGGCAGGCTCACCGATGGCGAAGAAGTTCGCCGGCAAGGTGGTGGGCGGCATCGCCACAAAGGCGCTCATCGGCGAGATCGTGAAGCGCGTCGTTGCGCGGGTCACGAGCAAAATTGTGATGAAGTATGCGAGCCGGATCACGGCCTCACTCGGATTTCTGGCCGGACTCGGCAGCACGGGAGTGGGTGCACCGCTCATGGCCCTTGGATTCATGGGCGAGATCCAGCGCTCCACAGAAGCCATCAAGCGGTTGGAAGCATCCCACCCGATGGTTGCGCAAGCCTTGGCTCCGACCGGACTCGACCTCGCTTGGTATCTACTCGAGCCGGACTGGCCCTCGATCCGGAAAGCGATTGTCGACGAGGTCGATGCCCAGCTCAGGGAGCTTCTGGAAGAGCAAGCCGTCTGTGAGCAGTCCCACGATGCGCTGCAGTCCATGACACGAGAGGAAACCACCCCAGAGGGTACGGTACCGGCGCAGCAGTGAACGCAGGCTGGCTTCCGCCCTCTGAGCAACCGAGCACCTGCGACCCATGACACGAACGGGCGCTTCCTCGAAAGGGTGTGCAGGGGACCGAGGCTGCTTCGTTGAACTGGCCCACAAGCATCGGTATGCTCTGCGACCTCATGAGGTTCCCATGCGACCGATTGTCCCCCTGACGCTCCTTCTCGCCCTCCCTGCCCATGCGAAGCGACCTGACGCGCCGACAGCTGCGAAGGTGCCATCCATCGAAGAAGTTGTTGCTGCCGAAGGCTTCACTCCAACGCCATCCCAGTCGGAAATCTACAAGCCTGGTGCAGTCCTTGTGCCAAACGGTCGCGGCGGTCACGATGTGGTCGTGTCAAGCTGCATCGACGCCGAGCCAGACATCGCCATCATGTCGCAGTCGAGTATCGCGACGACCCTGGCGGGCGGTGTGTCGGCCCGGCTGGGCGTAGCGCGGGGTGCGGTCAGTGCGGGGGTGGAGAAGCGACTGAGCTTCGTAGACCCGGAACAGCGCACCATCGCCCTCGGCGACCTTGTACCGAATGACGATTGCCTGGCCAAGGTGGACCGTGCCGGAAAGCTGCAGGACCTCTCCCAGGCAATCGTGATGCACGATGTGCTCGTGGCCATCATCAAGAACACCGTGTGCACCAAGGCGGATGCCTCGGGCGGCGTGGTGGCCCTGGGCGCAGCCGAGGCCTCGGCCTACTCAGAGTGTGTACAGGAGAGCGATGGCCAGGTGCCCCTGGGCTACAAGGCGGTGCCGCTGGACAAGGTACTCGCGGTGTCGGGAAGCTCGGCCGCGTCGGCGAGCGGGGTGGCCGCCATCGAAATCGGGCCGGTGACGGAACGCGGAGAGGCCGAGGTCGAAGTGGGCGGTGACGTGGACTTTGCGGAGCTAGCTCGGCGTGCCGCACAGGCCAAGGCGGTCCGTGAGGCCAAGGAAGCGGAGTTGGCTGCGGAAGCGGAGCGGATTGCAGCAGAGCAGCAGGCTGCCATCAAGGCGTTGGCCGCCGAGCGTGCTCGCCTCGAGGAGCAGGAGCGGGTGGCAGCAGCGGCCCTGGAGGCCGCTCAGCGGGAGCGGATTGCCAAGGCCCGAGAGACGCTGCTCACCAAGGCAGCCGCCGATCTGGCACAGGTCCGCCCCCTGCTACATTCGGAGCTTAGCGACGAGACGAAGCCTGTGCTTCAGGCCTATGTAGACAAGTGGGGCGATGCGAAGGTTCGGGTAGATGATCTTGTTGAAGAGGTAAAAATACCAGGCGTGGTTGTGGTTCTTCATCATCTAAACAGGGACGAGCTGTCGACCGCCGACGAATTTGCCGCCATGTTCGAGTTGAGACTGGCAGAAGAAGAACTTTGCGACCAAGAGGCTCGACGCGCCGGTGCGACATTGCGTATGGCCGACCGGGAGGCCTTAGACGCAGCCTTGCAGTCCAAGTACGCGTCGTCGTGGCAACGCTTACAGGAAACAGTCAACCAGGATTGTGTGTGGCCCGCTGTGCCGGGTCATGCAGTCCGGTGACCTTGCCCCTTCCTGACGGACCACTTGGTGGGGGTGGCTTCAGCTGTTGAGT
>CAJWOS010000582.1 GCA_913044235.1 uncultured Pseudomonadota bacterium | reverse complement strand
GCGGAAGCGTCGGGTCGATGGGTTGGCAAACAACGCCCGTCAGCCCATCCGCAGCTCGGCCACCACCATGTAGGGGCCGCGCTTGTGGTTGCTCCCCATGAAGTGGGTGTCGCCCAGGGTGTACCGCTCTGAGGCCACGAAGGTGTCCAGCTCAGCCGCCCAGTCCTGGCAAAACGAAAAGCCGAAGTGCACGGTCTCGGCCGTGAGCTCGAGCAGCTTGCTGGCCGCTGCCGACTGTGCACGCTGCATGAATCGGTCGCCGTAGAAGTCCGCCAACAGAACACTACCCGGCGCGCACTGTGTGCGGAGCTCCCGCATCGTGTCGCGCACGGCGGTCTCGTGGAGGTACAAAGTCACGCCCTCCCACAGGAAGAGGGTGGGCAGGCTGGCATCGAAGCCAGCGTCACGCAGCTTGGCGAGCAGGGTGTCCCGGCTGAAGTCGAGCGACACGAAGGTGACGTGGTCATGGCGGATGCCAGCCGCCTTGAGGCACTGGCGCTTGTGCTGCTGCACCACCGGCTGATCCACCTCGAAGACTTTTGCGCCATGGAGGGCTCGATAGGCTCGGGTGTCGTAGCCAGCCCCCAGCATCACGAACTGCTCTACCTCGGGGAGCGTGCGGTCGATGATTTGGTCGAAGTAGAGGGTGCGGGCGGTGACCAAGTCGGCGATGCTCTCTTTGCCCGGCTTCGGGATGCGTGGGAACAGGTGCTCGCCCGAGACCTTCCACTTTGCCCAAAAGGGAAAGAGAGCCACGAAGAGACCGCGGACCGACGTGTTGGGGAGCACACTGCCCAAGATCAGCGTGGCGGGGTCGTCCCGCATGTCGAACATCGCCATGGTCCAGCGGCCGTTGAAGACTTCGATGGCGGTCTGGGAGACCCCGAGCCTCCGACTCACGAGCAGCTGCTTGTAGGCCACCCACAGCGACGCCATGGTCTGGTTGGGTACCCAGAGCAGCTGGAGGGGAAGGAACACCAACCACGACAGTGCATTCACGGGGGACCTTCCGACGAAAGGGTTCGCACTCTCTCCTGAGCCATTGGCTCAACGCGCGGGCTCCGGACGTGATTCCGTGCCTGCCTGCGTGGACTTTTGCCTCAGAAAGGCCGCTTCGCGGTCTCTTGGACCAGCTCAAGGAACTGGTCGACGGAAGGCTTCTCGGGGATGCCCTTTCCGCGGAGGTCGGTGCGCAGCCGCAGCGCGACCGAGTCGTTCTCCATCTCCTGCTCGCCTACAATGGCCATCCACGGGATCTTGTCTTTGTGGGCCTCGCGGATCTTGAAGCCGATCTTGTCGGCACGGGTGTCGAGGTGCACCCGCAGGCCAGCGGCTTCGAGCCGCTGCTTGACCGACTCGCCATGGCTGAATGACTTCTCGGAGACGGTGAGCACGCGCACCTGCTCGGGAGCCATCCAGGTGGGGAAGGCGCCCGCGTAGTGCTCGATCAAGATGGCAATGAAGCGCTCCAGCGAGCCGAAGATGGCCCGGTGGATGACCACAGGGGTGGCCAGCTCGTTGTCGGCGGTCACGTACTTGAGGTCGAAGCGGGCTGGCAGCTGGTAGTCGAGCTGGATGGTGGCACACTGCCACTCACGGCCGATGGCGTCGACCACGTCGAAGTCGATCTTCGGTCCGTAGAAGGCGCCGTCGCCTTCCTTGAGCTCGAAGGGGAGATTGTTGGCTTCCAGAGCGTTTTGAAGAGCGGCCTCGGCGCGGTCCCACAGGTCGTCGCTTCCGAGCTTCTTCTCGGGCCGGGTGGACAGCTTGGCCTTGAACTCCATGTCGAAGGCGCTGTAGACCGTGCCGACCAGGGCCAGCAGGTCGGTCACCTCAGACTCGATCTGCTCCTCGGTCACGAACAGGTGGGCGTCGTCCTGGCAGAACTGGCGCACGCGGGTGAGGCCACCGAGGGCCCCGCGCAGCTCGTTGCGGTGCAGCACTCCCTGGTCGCAGATCCGAAGGGGCAGCTCGCGGTAGGACCGCTTCTGGGAGCCGAACACCAGCATGTGGCAGGGGCAGTTCATCGGCTTGAGGCCCATGATCCCGGAGTCGCTGACTTCGGCCTGTGGCTCATCGTCGCCAAAGGAGAACATGTTGTCGGCGTAGTGGTCCCAGTGTCCGCTGGTCTTCCAGAGCTTGGCGTCGAACAGCTGGGGCGTGCGGACCGCCTGGTAGCCGCCCTTGCCGAGCAGCAGTGTGCGCATCGCCTCGGAAAGCTCGTGGTAGAGGATCTCACCCTTCGGAAGGAAGAAGGGCGCGCCAGGCGCGTAGTCATGGAACATGATGAGGCCGAGCTGCTTGCCCAGCACCCGGTGGTCGCGCTTTTCGGCTTCAGCCAGTGCGTTGAGGTGCTTCTTGAGGGTCTTCCGGTCGCCGAATGCGGTGCCGTAGATGCGCGTGAGCATCTTGTTCTTGCTGTCGCCCCGCCAGTAGGCACCAGCCACCTTCGTGAGCTTGAAGGCGCCCGCCTGCCCGAGGTTGGCGAGGTGGGGGCCGCGGCACAGGTCCACGAAGTCGGTGTTGTCCTGGAAGTAGATCTGGAATTCGTCCTGGCCCTCGGTGCGCTCGATGATGTCGACCTTGTAGGGCTCGTTGCGCTCGGTGAAGAGAGCGATGGCGTCTTCGCGCGACAGCATCCGCAGGGTGATGGGATTCTTCTCCGCGATGATGTCCTTCATCCGCTTTTCGATGGCGGGCAGGTCTTCGGTGGAGATGGGCGCGTCGAATTCGACGTCGTAGTAGAAGCCGTTCTTGATGGTGGGGCCGATGGCAAGCTTCGAGCCGGGGTACAGCTCGCGGGTGGCGCGCGCCAGCACCTGAGCGGCGAGGGTGTGTCGCATGACATCGAGACCGGCTTCATCTCGCACCGTGAGGATCTTGACCGACGAGTCCGCTGTGATGACCACGGAGAGGTCCTGCTCGGTACCGTTCACTTCGATGGCGACTGCGGCCTTCAGCAGTCCGGGCCCGATGCTGCCCGCGATGTCTGCACCGGTCACCGGTCCGTCGAAGGCGCGAATGGAACCGTCGGGAAGTGTGATCTGCATGCGGTCTCCGGTCCTGCTGCTGGCTGCAGGAGAGCTCAGTCGAGACAGGAAGCGTGTAAGGCGCCTGTCCAGGGCATCCGCCCTCATTTTGGTGGTCGACCCGACCTCGGCTGTGACAACCGAGGGTTCCGGGAGACGCCACAAGGCATCTGCCGGGCCGGGGCCGCGGGTAACCGTTTTCTCAGAAGGTTCCACCGACAAGAGTGCGCTTGGTTGCAGATGGCATCCCTGCGCATCATCGACGTGGTTGGACGCGCAGCACGGCCTTGGGATAGGCTCGGCCGTGCCGACGCCCGGAGCAGTGGAGCGTTTGGCTTCCTGGAGCCCCACCGTGAGTCAACCTCCCGTCGTTCGAGTCCAGGGCGTGAGCAAGTCCTTTGTGCGCAACGGAACCTACCCCTGGAGCCCAAAGAGCCAGGTCGATGCCGTGCGCAACGTCTCCTTCAGTGTGGAGCGGGGCAAGGTGGTCGCGCTGGTCGGTCAGTCGGGCTCAGGGAAGACCACCCTGTCGCGGGTGATTCTGGGACTTGAAGAGCCTACAGCCGGCGAGATCTGGATCAACGCGCAGCGGTGGGACGGTCTGTCCGAGACCGAGCGCCGCCCTCATCGGCCTCGCTACCAGTACATCCCACAAGACGCGATGGCGGCACTGGACCCCCAGCAGACTGCTCTCGAGCACATCGTCGAGACGATGAAGGTCTTGGGCGGAATCCCCGCATCGGAGGCAGAGCCCAAGGCCACGGCACTGCTGACCAGTCTCGGACTGGGGCAGCGTCTCGGGGCCCTTCCGCGGGAGATGTCGGGCGGAGAGCAGCGCCGGGTCACGCTGGCGCGGGTGCTCGCGCTCGACCCGCTCCTCATTGTGGCCGATGAGCCCACATCGGGCCTCGACCCCGAGCGGCGGGTCTCCGTGATGGAGGCGCTGATTGGGAACCTGCCCGAGGCCGCAGCCTGCATCCTGGTCACCCACGACATGTCGGAGGCCACCAAGTGGTGCGACCGCATCTACGTGATGCTGCACGGCGAAGTGGTGGAAGTCATCGAGAAAGACAACCTGGTGCCGCAGCATCCCTACTCCAAGGTGCTGTTCGACCCTTGGTCGAGTGCGGCCACCGAGTGGCTCGCCGAGCACAAAGACCTCGACTGAGCCGCTCGGTACGCGCTGCCCCTGCTCAGTCCGTGCCCCACACGAACGTGGCCACTGCGCCGGCGGCGAGGGTGGTGGAGAACGACTGTGCCGGGTCGGTCACGTTGAATGGATGGTCCTCCTCGGTGTCGTTGAGCACGATCAACACGCGCTCGCCATCGGGCGTGGTGAAGGCTGCACTGGCGAGCTCCGCCGGTACGTCGGTGGGGAGGTAGACCGACCCTGGTTGCACGAACTTCGAGGCATGGGCGATGGTGTAATAGCCGGGGTTTCGGGTGACGGTGTCGCCGTCGATGGTGACTGCCCCCAGGCAT
>CAJWOS010000581.1 GCA_913044235.1 uncultured Pseudomonadota bacterium | reverse complement strand
ACCTATAAGCAGCGCATCCTGCACAATGCCCGCACCGAACCCCTGCTGCGCAACCGCATGATCTATCTCGGTTTTCGCCCGGATGTGGAGCACGTCATTGGCGCGGCGGATGTGGTGGTGCTGTCCCCCCCGCGGAACCTGTCTCGAATCCCCGAAGGCGAGCGCTTCAACGCCGATGCCGTGGTCGAACACATCCGCCGCAAGGGCAGACAAGCGCACGTCTGGGGGCGTGGTCTGAATGGAAAGCTGCCGGATCCCGCGGAGAGCGCAGACTTGATCGCGCGCCAGGTCGCTTCCAATGTCCTTCCAGGCGATGTGGTCGCTGTGCTGTCCAATGGTGGCTTTGGTGGGATCCACGGCAAGCTTCGTGATCAGATTGCGGCGCGGGCACTCTTGCATCGTCAAGGGATTTAGTGGACATATTTTGTCCCAATATTTGAATTGCAGCCCCTACCGTGCTGGCTTACTGTTCAGTCGCCAGGAGGGGACCCCCTCTCCTCGTCCGCCGAGCCCACCTTTTTCACTTCCCCGGGTCGGCATCCATCCTCTCCAGCCGAACCGGCTGTCGCCCACCAGTAGGAGCCCGCCATGCCCATCGATTCCAAGAGAGAAAAGGCACTTGCCGCCGCGATCAAGACCATCGAGCGTCAGTTCGGATCGGGTGCCATCATGCGGATGGGTGAAGACAGCCATCAAGCCATTCAGGTGTACAGCACCGGAAGCCTCTCTCTCGATATCGCCCTTGGAATCGGTGGCCTTCCGCAAGGTCGCGTGGTCGAGATCTACGGGCCGGAGTCTTCAGGCAAGACCACCATCGCGCTACAGGCCATCGCACAATGCCAGAAGGTGGGCGGTGTCGCAGCGTTCATCGACGCAGAGCACGCGCTCGACATCACCTATGCGCGAGCTCTGGGGGTAAAGACCGACGAGCTTCTCATCTCGCAGCCCGACAGCGGAGAGCAGGCGCTGGAGATTGCAGAGACTCTTGTTCGGTCGGGCGCCGTTGACATGGTCGTGATTGACTCCGTTGCCGCGCTTGTGCCGCGAGCAGAGCTTGAGGGCGACATGGGCGACGTGGCTCCTGGTGCTCAAGCGCGGCTGATGAGCCAGGCCATGCGGAAGCTCACATCTGCCATCCACAAGTCCAACTGCTGCATGGTGTTCATCAACCAGCTGCGCATGAAGATCGGTGTGATGTTCGGCTCGCCTGAGGTCACTTCTGGCGGCAACGCACTCAAGTTCTACGCGAGCGTGCGTCTCGACATCCGGCGCATCGGCAGCATCAAGAACGGCTCCGAAGTGGTCGGGAACCGTACTCGAGTGAAGGTGGTCAAAAACAAGCTGGCTTCCCCCTTCCGACTCGCCGAGTTCGACATCCGCTACGGGAAGGGTGTGTCGATGATTGGTGAGATGGTTGATCTCGGGCTCGACCTGGGCCTTGTGAGCCGGAGTGGATCCTGGTACTCGGTTGGCGACACGCGCGTGGGACAGGGGCGCGACAACACCATTGGTTGGCTGCTGGAAAACGATGCGGAGCGAGAGCGGCTCAACCTTGAGATTCGGTCGCGGCACGGGCTTCCCACCGCGCTCACGCCCGAGGCGGCCGAGAGCTGATCTGGACACTCTCGCTGCCGGAAAGCATGCACTGAAGCGACCCGTAGCCGGGTCGCTTCTCCTGTTGGGGGAACGTTCTCACGCACTCGGGTACGCTATACACGGTTCAAAGCATGCTCGAGGTTGTCGATGGAACTCTCCGAAGTCTGCCGCATCGCGGTTCGGCGTGGCGCGTCTGATATTCACCTGAAGGTGGGGCTTCCGGCGATGATTCGGGTGGATGGCAAGCTCATGCCCATACCCAGCTCGCCCAAGCTCTCGAAGGAAGTGGTTGGCCGGATGGCGTGGGACTCCATGTCCAAGACGCAGCGCGAGCGCTTCAAAGAGTCTGGCGACCTGGACATGGCCTACGAAGTGGCCGGCCTCGGACGCTTCCGGGTCAATGTATTTCGCCAGCGTCGCAACGTGGGCATGGTGCTGCGGGCCATCCCATCCGAGGTCAAGACCATCGACGACCTCAAGCTTCCCCCTGTGTTGAAGGACCTCGCACTCACACCGCGTGGCCTCTTGCTGGTCACCGGCACCACCGGGTCAGGCAAGAGCACCACCCTGGCTGCCATCATTGAAGAAATCAACCGCAACCTCGCCCACCACGTGCTCACCATCGAAGACCCCATCGAGTTCACCTTCCGTGATCGACGGAGCGTGATCAACCAACGTGAGGTTGGTGTGGACTCGCAGGACTTTGAGAGTGCCCTGCGTTCTGCACTCCGGCAGGATCCGGATGCAATCCTCGTGGGCGAGCTCCGCGATCGCGAGACGGTCGAGATTGCACTCCAAGCCGCCGAAACCGGGCACCTCGTGCTCGGTACGCTCCATACATTGGATGCTCCGGAGTCCATCAATCGTGTAGTGGGCTTCTTCGAGCCCCACCATCAACAGCAAATTCGCTACCAGCTGGCCAGCGTTTTGCGCGCCGTGCTGAGCCAGCGCCTCGTCAAGTCGAAGACCGGTGGGCGACTGGCTGCTGTCGAAATCATGGTGAACAGCGGCTCGGTGTCGGAGTGCATTACGGACGCTTCTCGCGTGAAGGAAATCCCCGACCACATGGCTGCGGGACGAAAGATCTATGGCTCTCAAACCTTCGACCAAGCAGTCTACAGTCTCTTGAAGTCCGGCCAAATCACCGAGGTCAACGCACTCGCCTCCGTCAACAACCCAGACGAACTCGCTCTTCGGCTTCGCGGCATCGGCAACGACGACTGGGACTGATCTGCGCACGTCACTTGTTTCCAGGGTCAGATCACCGTTGCACCTGTCCCGATCGTGTTCGTGTTTGCGGGGACTTCGCCCAGCCTCTGTGATCAGACCTGTTTTGCGACGGTCGCGATACAGATTCGACCGTGTCGAACCGGTGCCACTGGTGTACATTCTGCATCCGAAAGGAGCCTGCTTCATGAATCACTCGAACCCCGCTGCCCGGTCCCTTTTGTTCGCTGCGGTGACCACGCTCGGCTCGGGATGCAAGCCGCCGCCCGACGCGCCCGAGCGGTTTGAAGAGCTGTGTGACTACATTTTTGGGCATGCCGATGATGAGGATCCAGAGGCGGCGATTGCCGGCCTCGACAACCTCAACCGATGGATGGAGAAGCCCGGCAACCTGGAATCTACCGCCGAGGGCTACACCATCAGCAAGCTCAGCCAGGAGAGCGTGTCCGACCTGAAGTTCGACACCAGCCAGGCACCAGACGTTTCCTCCCTCATCGGTGCCGCCGTTGCGGTGCGACACGGGGCTACCCTCAAGCGCATGGCCCAGACCACCGTCGTCGATGACTGGCAAAACGTAGCAGAAGGGCAATACGAGGAATACCGACGGAATTTTGGAAACCAGAGCCCGAGCTGCTTTCCAGCCAAGGGCTGCGACGAACTTTCCGCAACCTCCTTCTCGAAATCCAGCTGGGCAGGCTTGATCGAAGTCGACTCGAAGAACAAGATCGACTTCCAGTGGTTCTTCTCTGAAGAAACCAACAACTGGTTTCTCGTTCACCGAAGCTGGCTCACCGAGCCCGCCACCGTGGACCCCGATCGTTACGACATCGACGTGAGAGCACAGTACTTCCTCGCAGTGACCTCAAAGATCAACGGGAAGACCGTGCGTACAATGGCCACCTGGATCGATGCTGACTACGGCTCCATTCCCATCTCGGAAGATGGGGTCAAAAACCAAATCGTGGACTCGATGGTGAAGCAGGGCAAGTTCGTCGACGACTGGCACGACTAAGCACCGCGAGAATCCGCAAATCGAGAAGGGCCCTCGCATCACTGCGAGGGCCTCCTTTTTTTGGCGCTCCGGTATCTGCGCACCCAACCGATTTCCTGTCGCCAATCAGATCTCGAGCATGATCCGCTCGGGGTTTTCGATGCATTCCTTCACTCGCACGAGGAAGCTCACCGCTTCGCGACCATCGATGATTCGGTGGTCGTACGACAGCGCCACATACATCATCGGGCGAATTTCCACTTGATCACCGACCGCAACGGGGCGGCGCTGGATGGTGTGCATTCCGAGAATGCCCACCTGGGGTGGGTTCAAGATGGGCGTGGACATCAAAGAACCAAACACACCACCGTTGGAAATGGTGAAGGTGCCGCCGGTCATTTCATCGATGGACAGCTTGCCCTTCTGAGCCTTCTGGCCGTAATCGATGATCTGCGATTCCACTTCCGCGAGGCCCTTCTGGTCCGCGTCGCGTACCACCGGCACCACCAGACCGCGCTCGGTGGATACCGCCATGCCGATGTCGTAGTAACCGTGGTAGACCACGTCGTCATCGTCGATCAGGCCGTCGCAGTCATCGTCGATGGGCGCGTCGGGGTTGCAGATCTCGGGCATCGACGGGTTGACGTCGGGGTTGGTGTCGTCGCAGTCGGTGTCGGCAAGGCCGAAGCCGGCTGGGG
>CAJWOS010000580.1 GCA_913044235.1 uncultured Pseudomonadota bacterium | reverse complement strand
GCTACATCACCGGCCCGAGTGGGGCCGGCAAGACCACCATGCTAAAGCTGCTGTACGGCGCAGAGCGAGCCACGAGTGGCAAGCTGCTGATCAGCGGAATTGATGTCGGCAAGCTCCCCAAGCGGGATCTGCCGCGTCTCCGCAGAAATATGGGGATTGTCTTCCAGGACTTCAAGCTGATTCCGAGCCGGACGGTCGCCGAAAACGTCGGCTTAGCACTCGAAGTCCTGGGCGCTCCCCGGGAGCGGATTCAGCGGCAAGTGCGGGCCGTGCTCAATATCGTGGGGCTGCGAGGGCGAGGTGACACCTTCCCTCATCGCTTGTCGGGTGGTGAGCAACAGCGGGTCGCAGTGGCCCGCGCCATTGTCAACGATCCATCCGTACTGCTAGCCGACGAGCCCACGGGGAACCTCGATGGAGCCATGGCCATTGAGGTCATGGAAATCCTCCAGGCCATCAACCTACGCGGCACTACTGTAATGGTGGCCACCCATGACACCGGGCTCATGCAGCGCTTCCCGTACCGTGTGCTTCGCTTTCGTGCAGGCCGGCTCGAGTCTGGGGGCAACGGATGAATGTGGCGCCCCACATCCTCCGGCGCGCCGTGCGCTCCTTATGGGAAAACCTCTACCTGAACGTTGTCTCCACGGGCGTGATCGCCGCTGCGTTGCTGCTGATCGGGATGTCGCTCTGGGTGCAGCACAACGTCAGCTCTGCGATCTCAAGTTGGTCGCGTGACGTACATGTGAGTGCCTACTTCCAGCCCGACCTCCCCGAGGCGGACCGTGAAGCCATTCGCGACCGGATTGCCCGCGACCCGAAGGTGGCAAAGGTTCGGTATGTCACCGAGGAAGAAGCTCGACAGTGGCTCATCGAGCGCGTTGAAGGGCTCGATGGCACGCTTGACGAGCTTGGTCCTGGTGTGCTGCCCGCGTCGCTCGAGATCACCCTGGCCGACAGCACCGACATGGAAGCCCAGGTGGAGGCTTTGGCACCTTGGCTCCGAGATGAAGAGTTTGCAGAGGTCGACTACGGACGCGAGTGGATTGCCCGCTTTGACACCTTCTTGCAGGTCATCAAAATGCTGGGCGCCTCAATGACCCTGCTCATCCTCGTTGCCGCGCTATTTTTGATAACCAACACCGTGTATCTCGTGATTTACAACCGTCGGGACGAGCTCGAGATCCAGAAGCTCGTGGGCGCGACCACGGGGTACATCGTTGCGCCCTTCATCGTGGAAGGGTTCGTGCACGGGCTGGTGGGCAGTGTGGTTTCCGTCGTGGGCCTCTACGCCGCGCACATTGCACTTTCGAGTCGTCTGGAGTCGGCACTCACGCTGGGTCTCGTGCCCAGCTTGGACTTCCTGCCCGGCGCATTGGTCTTGGTCGTCATTCTCATGGGACTGGTGCTGGGTGTCGGCGCCGCAACGGTTGCAGCGTCTCGCTTCATCGCGAGCGCTCCGTGATGCTTCGGCTTCCCCAGCTGGGCGCGCTCGGCGCGACGGTCGCCGGCTTCCTCATGGTGGCATGGACCGCGGCAGCCCAGCCGAGTGCCCCCCAGTTCAATCCAGACAATGCTCTCGATGAAGCGCGCGTGGAAGAGCGCAGCATCCTGGGGCAACTCGCCATGATTGATGGCGAGCTCGAGCAGGTACTTGCCGAGATCCTCGAGCGGCGTGAGGAGCTGGAGGAACTGGAGAGGCAGCGCGCAACCCATGTCGCAGCCGTACAGGAAGCCGACCGCCAGCTCCAGTCCCTGGCTGGGGGCGTGCGCGCGCAGATTCGTGCGCTGTATCGCATCTACCGTCAGGGCCTCGCCCAGGTGCTGTTCGGTGCAGAAGACCCTCGGGAACTTCGGCGTCGCGGCCGATACTTGGCCAGTCTCGTCCGTGCGGATGCAGGGCGTTTTCGGACCTTTGAGCAAATCAGAGACCAGCGCCAGTCCACGCTGAACAAGCTCGACGAAGATCGCAGCCGGCTCGACGAGCTTCGCGACGAGCTGGAAGACAAGGAATCCGAGCTCCGCGAGCAGCGTTCCGCGCGAATGGATCTCCTCAAGAAAGTCCGCGAACGGCGTGAGCTTGCGCTTCAGGTCATGGGAGAGTGGGACCGGGCGCGCAACCAGTTCGACACCATGCTCGATGCGCGTACAGACACTCAGACAACCCAGCCCACACGAAACCGGCCTACCGACGCATGGGCCGGCGGGATGGGGATTTCCCGGACCGCAGTACCGACCTCCCCGAGCTCCGCAAATACGTTTCGGGAGAGCTTCGGCCGCCTCCCCTGGCCGGTCCGAGGTCGGCTGGTCCGTCGGTATGGCCTCTCTACCAATCCAGCCACCGGCCATCGCACCACGCACAACGGCATCGACGTGGCTGCCGAGTTTGCCGAGCCGGTGCGTGCGGTCTACCGAGGCATCGTCCGGATGGCAGGCCCAGTGCGTGGGCTCGGGCAGACGGTAGCCGTGCAGCACGGTCCCTACACCACGGTCTACGCCCACCTCAGCGGCGTTCGGGTTCGAGTCGACGACACTGTAGTCGCGGGCCAAGTCATTGGCCTGGTCGGAAACACCGGCCTCACCTCAGCCGACGGCTATCGACTCACATTCGAGGTTCGCTACAACAACTCCCCACAGGACCCCCTACCCTGGCTCACGCAATGAGCGTCTCGACCTCCCTTCGGGCATTTGTCATCGTGGGAGGCGCATTTGCAGGCGGCTTGCTGTGTGGAGCCCAAGTGGTGCGAGAAGCGGTTGCGGGGGTTTGGTCAGACTACGCGGGTCTCGACACGCTCGCTCGTGCACTGACCACCATCGACCGTCGCTACGTGGAAACCGTGGAGCCCTCGGCCCTCGCCCATGCCGCAGTCTTGGGAATGACACAGGCCCTTGACCCCTATTCGACCTACCACGACCCTGATGAATGGGCTGCACTCACCGAGACGGTCGAGAGCTCAGGAACCGGAATCGGGGTCGACCTCGTTCGGTCCGATGCTGGAGTGACCATCGCCCGGGTGATCCCCGGCGCTCCGGGTGCGCTTGCTGGCCTACAGGTGGGGATGTACCTTGAGACAGTCGACGGTCACACTGTGCGGACCGTCTCCGACGCGGAGGCACATCTTCGAGGGCCACTCGGAGCGCCGCTCCAGCTACAAGGGCGCGCTTCAAACGGCGAGCGGTTCGATCTCGTGGTTGTCCGAGACACCTTCGAAGACATTCGAGTGGGGGGTGGTACTCTCCCCAAGGGGCTGTACTACATCCGCATCGGCCGTTTCACACGCGGCACCAGTACCCGCTTCTCCCAACACATCCATCGCATGTCGCCCGACACACGCGGGCTGATCGTAGACGTTCGAGGAAACCCTGGGGGCCTCCTCTCGGAGGCTGGAGCGGTTGCCGATCGTTTCTTGGAGTCAGGCCTGATTGTCGAGACGGTGGCACGGGACGGTGTGATTGATGGCACCATCGAAGCCACTGCACAGCCAGACGACCTCGCCCTGCCGGTTGCCATTCTGATCGACGGACAGTCTGCGAGCGCTGCCGAAGTCCTCGCGGGCGCGCTGTCGGCCCACAAGCGAGCCACGCTCGTGGGCGCAGCGTCCTACGGCAAGGGGTCTGTGCAGAGCATTGTGGAGTTCGAGGAAGGCGGCGCGCTTCGGCTGACCACGGCGGCCTATCGCCTCTCCGACGGTCGCCTCATCGACCTCCAGCATCCACTCTTGCCCGATCTGCCTGTAGCGGAGAATGCCACCGGCACCCCGCGCACACGGCTTGAAGCCACCCTCCGCACGCATGCCCCCGATTCGTCCACCTTGGAAAGGTGGCTGTCAGACCTCAACGAGCTCGGAGAAGCCAAAGGCTATCCCGACGCTCCCGCACCCATCCCACTCGGCGCAGTGCCCGAAAGCTACGTGGGCAAGGATGTTGCACTCGACGCCGCGATGGCCAAACTCACGCCGTAGTCGGGCGCCGAACGGGCCTTCAGCGAGCCGCTACCGCGGAGAGATGCACCACGGTCCGCGCGGCGGCTTGTCGAACACCTCGCCGTGCGTTCTGCAGGTCGCCGTATAGCTGCGCGAGCTCCACGAACGCCTTGGCAACCACCTTAGGGTGGGCCCCGGTCTGAACGCCAGCGCGCCGCTGGTAGTGAGACACGGGCACCTGTTGAATCCGCCATCCTCGGCTTCGGGCCCGCGCCAAGAGCTCCGTGTTGACGAAGGCGCCATCGGACCGGAGCTGCGCACCCTCCAGCACTTCACGACGGAACATCTTGAAGGCGCAGTTCACATCCCGGATTCGTAAGTCGAAGGTGGCGTTGACGAGACGACCCCATGCCCATGCGTTCAGCCGTCGGTTCCAAGGGTCGCGGCGAGGATAGCGGTAGCCAGCCACGATGTCGTAGGCGTGAATGTGGGCCAGCAAGCGTCCCACTTCGTTGAGGTCAAACTGGAAGTCGGCATCGGTGAACATCACCCAGGCACCGCGTGCTTCGTCGAAGCCGCCGCGAAGCGCCGCGCCGTATCCT
>CAJWOS010000579.1 GCA_913044235.1 uncultured Pseudomonadota bacterium | reverse complement strand
CCATCGACCATGCAGCCTGAACCGCGAGGTCACCATCTCCGAGGCCGCCTGCGAGCAAGCTTCCCGGCTGCGTCTCACCAGCCCAGCGCGGAGGTTCAACCCCATCAACGGGTAGGCTCACCTCAAGCTCGGTGAACCAACCTTGGGCGATCAGGTTGAAGCCGCAGATTTCTGCCACCGTCGGCCGCACCCACAGCCCATCCCGGTCATCATTCCAGGGTATCCGGAGGCGGTCGAGGCCGTCGTCGTTCTCTGGGAGTCGACTCCCCGAGTCAATGCACATGGAAAGATCAGAAACCGGCGTGACCCAGTCGTCTCGGCTCTGGGGTTCTTCGAGCCGGAACGACCCGGCGCACACCTGGCCACAGATCTGCTGTTCGACCGATGGCCATGGCTTCATGCTGCGCGTGGGAAGGAGTGGGTGGACAGGTCCATAGTCTCCAAGTCGCTGCAGTACAGCACTCCAACAGGTCCCCCCCTGCCCCCGCTCACGCAGCCAGAGCATCACGGAGTCGAGATGCAGCTGGGCACCAACGAGCCCCGGCTCGGACTGCGAATACGTCGATGCAGTGGGCGCCGGAATCCCCCAGAACGCCTGCTGTTCGCCTTGACGCTCCAGCTCTGCCAGCTCCGGCGGGCCAGACAACGTGACATGGCACCTCCACGGATGGTCCGCCTGGCTGATCGCACGGGCAAGCGCTTCCACGGTCTGGTCTTCACCGGTAAAGAATCGCGCAGCAGCATACCGATCCAGGACGGTCACGGTGTCCTGTTCCATATCGCCTTCGCGCCCCGCGTCGCCGGTGGCGTTGGCTGCGTCGACCTCCGGCGGCCCGAGGGCCATCCATGCCGAGTCTGCCGGTGGTGGACGAACGGTCGACCCACACAGGTCCTCGTAGTGGACCGGATCATCCACCCCATGCCGCAGTCCGTGCATCAGGCATCGACTTTCTACGAGGCCGAGGGAACGCACCGCAACCGATCCAATGTACTCCCGAAGTCGACCCGCCTCGGTGCCTGAGCTTGCCGGTGCACCCGTCTCGGGATCGGGAGTCATCGAGCCATCCCCCACATGTGTGGCAAGAATGGCCCCCTCCACCTGACGAGTCGCGCGCCGGCTGGCTTCGGCGCATCCTGCGTCGAGCCCCTCCACCAACGAAATCAGCGACTGGATCTGGAGCTGCCGCTCGTCGAAGAACGCGGTGACGGCGGGCCGATATTCTCCGACCCCGCGCGGCGCCCGCGCATAGGTGTCCGGATACCCCAACACATTGAAGCAGGCTCGAGCAGCCGCGAGGTCCGCCCATCCCACCTGTGAACCCGGCACCCAGTTCCGGTCCAGTCCACGGTCGCGCAGTCCGCACCAGAGTGGCTGCACGTCGTCGGGCGTACTGGACTCCACAAAGTTTGAGCTCTCTTCGAGCATTCGGTGGTCGCCACAGACCGGCGCGTCGGGATCGACGGCCACCGACATCGCCGCGATCTGGCAACGCAGTTCTCTCAAGAAACGAGCATTGTCCACGGAACACAACGACAGCGCCGGCGGCGGCTCGGGTTCCGCCGGCGGCAGGAAGCTGGTGGAGCGCGGCTCTGAAATCTTCCAGATCAGGATGGCAAAGATCACGACTGCGGCCAGCAGTCCCAGCCCGACCTTCAGAGCCTCCATCAAGCGCCGATAAAACAGCCCACCCACATCTCGATCATGAATCGTTCCAGAGAGGATGTCTTCGGCGTGGGCAGGCCGCAGCCGAAGCCGCCGATCGAGCCACCCAGACATCGGAAAGCCAACACTGTCTCCGGGAATGGCCAGCGGCGCGCCCAGTCGCGACACGCCGGCAGCCTCAGGCTTGACCACATCAAGCCGAGCCAGCTCCGACCAGACCGACAGGCTGCCCCGCTGCTCACCCTGAAGTGGGCTCATCAGCTGGAATGTGCCGCGATGGCGACCGCCTCCGGTCGACAACCGGCCCTGTACGATGCACAAGGCCGACCGGTCCTGGGCCAGCGAAGTATCCCTTGGCGGTCCGACCTCTTGAACCACAGCGGTCGCGGACTCCTCGGCTTGTCTGGTCAGGATTTCCTCGTCGAGCCAAAAACCGCTCTCGACGACCTCCCCTTCCTGAGGCGGCGCCTGCACCCGCTCAGATACCGCCTCCCCTGGGATGGGCAGCTGAGACCGGGACGCGAGCTGCGCGGGCCACTCGAGAACGAGCAAGGGGGTCCAGGTTCGGCCTTCCCGCCCCCGCGTCTCGGGCGTGACACGAAACCGATTCCACCAGACGGCCTCGGTAAATGCCGTGAAGACTTCATTGGCGTAGGGCGGACCCTTTGCTTCTCCAGGGTCGCCCCGATCCATCCAGGTGGGCCCGAAGGTCAGCCAGACACCGAACAGCGCGCCGTCCTCGACCATGAGGTACAGGCCTGGCCATTGCCCTGGCCGAGCCTCGCCAGATGGTCCCTCCGGAGACAACCTCCAGCGGTCCACCGCGCGGCGGGTGCTCCCCAGTACGTCGGAGAGCTCAAGCGGGTACGGACCAACCAGAAAACTCATTCGGATGTCCGCCGCGCACGCAACAAGCCCATCAAGCCGGCAAGCATCAACAGCCAGCCTCGGCTGGAGCTGCGCGTCAGTCGACCACCGCCCACGGTGCATCCGGCGCCCGTGCACTCGGCCTGGTCACCGCCCCCACATCCAACGCCCTGGCCGACAAAACAAGGCGCACAGGACGGATCTGCGCAGTCGATTTGTCCGTCACAGTTGTTGTCCAGACCGTCGGTGCAGGTGCTGCAGTCCACCGCGCCATCGGCCGTCAAATACCCGATGAGGTCGCCAGGGCCTTCGGCTTCATCCCGATTGCTCACGATGGAGTCGTCAGAACAGTCGCCTCCGGTCCGCTGACTGATGCTCTCCAGCCCGCTTGTCGGATCCCCCCAGCACCAGCCCACGGTACCCACCGAGATCGACTGGGTCTCGAAGCGCCCCAGCTCTTTCCACCATGCCGACTCGGTGACCAATGCATCCGTAAGATCCGGCAGGTTTTTCCAGCCATCCACCAATGGCGTCGAAGAGCCAATCTCGTCGCACGCTCGGCCATACAGGCGCTGACACTCAAACGAGACCACGGTGTCCCGCGCCGCGAGAATCCGATCCGATGGCCAGATTCCCCGACTGATGAGTTCCTCGGGTCGGGACTCGCAGAGCTCGTCCTGCTCACTGTCTCCGAGGTAAGTCGGAACGTCTTCGGACCAGAGACTCGCATCGATGTTCGCATCCAGCGTGACCGTCACGAGGCCACACTCGCCGCCAGCGACGTCACAAGCAGACAGCAGCATGCCGCCGTCTTGCTCACAGATGGCCTCTTGCACCACTTCATCACCAATCAACGTGGCGATGGCGTCGTAGAGGGCACGGTCACACGAATACAGGATCCGCGTGTCCAAGTCGTCATCGGTGCTTCCATCGCAGGTCCAGGTGAGGTCGCCGTCGTGCTCCCGCGCATCGAGGAGGTCGAGGTGCTTTGGAAGGTCGCCAGACGACGACACCGAGACGGCGCGCGGCAGGATGAGTGGCACATAGGCGTGATCACCACTCCAGCTCGTAGCGGTCTCTGCAGTGTCGCCTTCGGCGACCGCCGTGTCCTCAGTGGAACCAGTACTGCCGGCGTCTTCAGTAGCAGTCGCGTCGACTTCCGGTGCTGCCCATGCCAGCAGCACCACATCCTCAGGCATTTCATCCTGCCCCCCACTGCTCCACGCTCCGCAGGTGCGGTGGCCATCGAAGTCGCTGTCCGACCCCTCACCGTCGCCGTCACAGGCATCCAAGAAACCGTTGCATCGCTCTTCCGCGCCGGGGAAGCTGAGCGAACACCGCTGTTCGCAGTCGGTGAGGTAGACCTCGTCCGTGATTACATCCGCACAAGACGCTTCCGTCTCCATCAACTCGACAGACCGACGACTGAACGTGTCGCAAGCGAGGTAGCCATCGTCGTCGATGTCTTGCTCGGCGGCTGAGACGGTGCCGGCGACGCCAACGGTGGACTGCATCGACTCGGGAACCCCGGGGTTCTCCCCAGACGCGCTCTGGATGCTCACCCGAGCGCCACTGCAGTTGTTGTCGATCCCGTCGCACTCCTCAGACTGGCCCGGACACCGCAGAGCACACTGGTCGTCGCAGTCGCCTGGAGTGAAGCAGGCCCGCTCTCCGGTCCACTGGCGCCGTCCGCCGTCGTATCGGTCGCCCACGATGTCCGCAGCTGCGTCTGCGTAGCGGAACATCCACAGCTCCGACATCGAGTCACACTCGACCTGCAGATCGGACACCCCCCAGCACGACAGAGAGCGGGTGGTGCCAGCCATCGCACGACAGCTATCACCATCATAGGTAATAGACGCGACTTTTTCTTCGACGTTCACGCCGATACCATCAGTCAAGGTGAGGTTAAGAGTGCCCTTACCGCCCTTAACAGAGAGGTTTGCACCGTCCACCTTTACGTCAACCCCTTTGGGCAGCGCGACAGGACTATTCGCTACACGAGACATTTATCTA
>CAJWOS010000578.1 GCA_913044235.1 uncultured Pseudomonadota bacterium | reverse complement strand
GGCCTGGATACCCATCAGCCCGGATGTGAGGCCGGAGGATTGTCGGAAACGCAGCTGGCCTGGTGTGCCGAGCGCCTGGCGAGCCACGCCCCTGGTCCCTCCTTGCTGTTCATGCATCACCCGCCGGTGCCTGTGGGCAGCCACTGGCTCGATGTCATCGCGCTGGATGAGCCGGCGACCTTCCATGCCATGATGCAGAACAATCCGCATGTAGAAGGCATCCTGTGTGGCCACGTGCACCAACACTTCGAGGGGCGCCTCCATGGCTGCCCCGTGTTGGCAACGCCGTCCACGGCCTACCAGTTTGTTCCGCGTGTCCCCCACTTCCAGCGCGACTCGAAGCCCGCGGGCTTCCGGGTGCTCGAGCTGGCGGTCGGTGGGTGGTCGACCGAAGTGGTTCGGCTGCGGCCGGCTGCGGGGCCGCTATGATTCGTGCACATGCTTGGCGAGATACTCGAGAATCACGTCGTTGTTTTCTTGATAGCGCTCGGGCACATCCCCCCAGTCCCACGCGTAGGCACCGTCCACCCAGTGCTCAATCTCGGACACCTTGCGGGTAAACGGTGGGAAGCGGGCATTCTGCGGTCCAAGCACGTCGACCCAGTGTCCGCTGAAGGTCAGGAAGGCCGTGTGTGGGTCTCGTTGCGCATCGGGTTGCTCAAATCGGGAGGTCAGGCAGTCGAACCGAAACGGACGGAGCGCGTACTGTGGCAGCAGGTCGGTTGAGAGGCTCGGGGGCACGATGAGCTGTTCCGGCTTGAGCTTGCCTTCAGGATAGCCATGTCCCTCGAGCGCTTCATCATCGAGGTAGCCGGCGATTTCTTTGAGTAGGGAAAGTCGGTAGACACCGCTGGTGGGGTACAGCGCGTGAGAACCTTCCGCGACCGCCACCACTGGATGCGTGCCGAGCTTGAGCGTTCGCGGGTCATCGTACGGCACGCTCACACGGCCTTGATTCCACATCTTTCGCTTGTTCAGAAAGAAGATGAACTGGTTTTCGAGGTGGCCCGAGATGATCAGTTCTTTGGGGCTCTCGTCTGCATGAAACACAAGGACCATCGACTCCCGGTCGAAGACGTGTGGGCCGAGACCGGTCCACTTGGCGACTCCGGTCTTCGTATCGAAGGCATAAATCAGGTGGTAGTTGATGAAGAACCGGTCTGATTGAGGATCTTCGAGGTACGAGTAGTACACCGTGGCCGCTCGTGGATCGCCGCCCATCTGCGCAAAAACGGAGCGCCACATGGTCAGGAAGTTGAAGTCGAGCAGGTAGTCGGCGTGGCCGTTGAAGCGCAGGAAGTCACCAAGATCTGCCAGCGGGACGGATTCCTTACCGAAGATGGTCTCGATGGTCATCGCGTCGGTCCGCTCACGGATCAGCGGACTGCGAAGTAGGGTCTCGAGACTCACTGGGAAGTACTGCTCGCCGCAGGAGAAGACAAACACTGGAGCATGCTCTTGGGCGAGCTCGGCGATTCGTTTTTGGGTGCGAGAGAATTCCTTCTGCACGAAGATCAACTGCCGCCAGAGCCGACGTGTCCAGGCTCCATCCGCCCCTGCGCCGTCGATCTGCACTTCCCACGTACCGTCTGGATCCACACCCTTTTGGAACACCATCGAGATCACGGGATGTTTGAGGTCGACATCTCCTCGCTTGGTGTGTTCGCCGCAGCTCGCGGTCCAGTGAAGTGTGTATGGCCCCTTCGTCTGGAGCACGCGCCCCACGCGCTCCGGGTGCTCCTGCACCGTGGGGAGCGCAATTTCGATTCGCCGATTGCCGCCGGCGTCGAGCGTGTTCAGGCGGATGTCGAACATCCGGTCGAGGTTCATGGCAGGCCGCTCCAGCAGTGGGCCACAAAACGGCAACTGCGCCGTGATGTCTGAGTGTACCGACTCGAGTCGTCCTCAACCCGTTCTCAACCCGATGCAGGGCCCATGAGCATGGTCGTCACCACCACGCGAACATGGATCGGAAGCGTCAAAGGGCAGGCAGAGAAAGGACCCGCACCGCGCGAACCGCCAAGCGACACGCCGGGACAGCTCCCTGCATGGGGAGGCTCAGATCACGGTGTAGATGAACGGGAGGACCGGACTGGCTTCGGCCAGGAGAATGAAGGCCACCATTCCAGCCAGCACGACCACGATCGGAACCATCCACCAAGCGGCATTGTGCACAATGAAGTCGGCGAATTCCTGGGCCAGCCCGCGTCGCTCGTTGGGGATCTCCAGGCGGTCCGTGTCGCCGGCCTCTTCGGTTTCGCTCGGATCAACGCTGTCTTCGAACTCGGACCACATGGCGCACTCCGCGTAGGGGGCAGGTGGGCCCCAAGAGGGGAGGCGGAAGGCTATCACACGACTCCGTCACTGCTGCTGCTTTTCCGTGGTGAAGCGAGCGTGGCCTCACCGAGCCTGCAGCCGCAGCACGAGGTCGAGGCTCGGGAGCACGACGTCGTTGGGTGTCGCCTCCGTGAGTGGAAGAAAGGTGGCCTGAACGGCGGCATCCGGTGCGGTTCCGGGCACAACGGGGCGCTCGATACCGGCTCGCCGCAGGTAAGGATCGAGGTGGTTGATCCAGGGATGAGTCGTCTGAATTGAGCAGGGAATTTCGGGGGCACCATCGACCGCAAGCGGGCCTGGGGATGCGGAAGCCAGGGTCTTTGCGAGAACAGCAAGCCCGAGGTCGTCGGGATTGGGGGGGCGCAGCCAGCGCTGCGGACACTTTCCATCGACACGGGGCACCCAGGTGGGGTCAGTCGGTGGACTTACGGAGCTCCAGACCAACCATCCGGTGCCGCACAGCACCGTGGCAACGGGGAAGAGGTCCCGCCGCCTTGTGCAGGCGGCTCCCAGTCCAGCAAGAAGCCCAAGTGCTGGCGCCAGGGGA
This sequence comes from uncultured Pseudomonadota bacterium, assembly GCA_913044235.1. Taxonomy (GTDB): domain Bacteria; phylum Myxococcota_A; class UBA796; order UBA796; family UBA2385; genus CAJWOS01. The sequence goes on along the minus strand of CAJWOS010000578.1, from coordinate 1,672 downwards.
GCTGCGAGGCGCGGATACTTCTTTGGGATGACTGCGAGAATGACCAGACCAAGCAACCATGCCAGGGCGATGGCAAGGCCTCGACGCATCGGGGCCTGCCCCCTGCGCCCGGCCAGGAGTCCACCTGTGACCGCCGCGACGACGGCGACCGGTCCGCCGACGAGATGCAGCATCGTGGCTGGGTAGTAACCGAGATGTGCCGCCTGACTGAACTGTGGACCTGCCTGTATGGAACTGGAGATGTAGTTTGTCTGGTCTGCCAGATGGCTCCAGTACCATGGGCCAGCGATCGACCCGGTCAGGATGAGGACGCCGAGCCAGCCGGAGCGGAGCCCCATGCCTGCAACCATGACGGGCAGGATGGCGAGTGGCAGGAAGGTCTGCTTGATGAGCAAGCCCGCACCGAGCACTGTGCCCAGGAAGATGGTGCTGTTGGTGTCACCCCGGTCGGCGGCTCGGGCCGCTGCGTATACGGACAGCGCAACCCACCCCACGAGAAGCCCCTCAGGCATGAAGTGGCGAGCGAGTCCGTTGGCGAGAGGTAGGGTGAGGACCACGGCGAATGCCGTCACGGAGGCGGCGGTTGCGACTGACCATCGCTTCTTTCGGGCGCCGTTGTCTGGGGGACAGAGGCGCTGGGCGAGCTGAGCGGTCGCCCATGCTGCGAGCAAGAGGCCGAGCAGATTGACGGCGCGTACCGGGGTCACCCCAGGGAGACCTGAGCCGGCAAGCCACCACCATGCGCCCACGAGGGCCGGGTATACCGGTGGGTACTCGCCGAGATCACCGCGCCACGTGTCCCACGCAAATGCGCCGTACTGACCGCCTTCAAGGTGCAGGCGCATCAGCTCTGCGGCACCCACGTGCCCTTCTTCGTCGCCGTCGCGGATGACTTGGTCCTCCGACAGCCACCACAAGCTGCCGAGCATCCACGCGATGGTCAGGAGCACTCTCACGCCACGCTCTCCCAGGGGCTCACCATACGCGGTTGCCGCTCAAGAACCAGAAGAGGCCCAGAGCAAACACCCCCACCATGGCCTGCGAGATCCACCTTTGTCGATGGCTTGCAGCAGCGCAGACGACTGCTGGTCCTGTGAGGGCCACCAGTGGCAGGAAGTAATGGGTAGGGTGGTGATCGATGGTGCAGAGAAACAGGCTGTAGGTGAGGGCCACGGTCAGCACGAGTCGCAGCCCAGTCCTTGCTGGATTTCGCGGCCCGAAGGCTGACAGGAGCGCGAGCACAATCCCGCCGCCCGTGTAGGCCATCCACAAAGCATAGAAGTGCGGTGTGCGAGAGAGGAGCTCTCCAGGCGCGTATTCGCCGTGCCAGTGCTCGGGAAAGGTCTCGAAGTAGAGGATGAAGCCGAGGTCTTCAGCGTCACCGGTAAAGATTGCGGCCAGCGCGATGGCGCCACCCAGAGCCACAAAGGTCAGGAGTGCGCCAAGTCGCCTGCGAACATCGTCACGTGTCCAGATGGCAGCCGCGGCCAGCACGATGCCGGAGACCACGGTGCCCGGCCAACGCAGAGCTTGTGTGATCGCACCAGCGAGGCCGAAGCGGATGGCTCCCCCGTGTGACCAGATGGACAGCAGGGAGACCACAGCAGCCGCGTAGAGGCTGTCGGGAAAGTTGTGGCTGGCCGGCTCGAGCATCAGGAGGCCATGCGCTGCA
>CAJWOS010000577.1 GCA_913044235.1 uncultured Pseudomonadota bacterium | reverse complement strand
GCCCGGCGCTGCACGGTGGGGGAAGTCAGCCCGCGCCGATGGCCACCAAGATGCCCACGCCGTAGCCTGTACCTCGATACTCGGTGTCCCATGCGGTGCCGGCGATGTCCATGTGGAGCCAGCGAGGAGGGTTGTCGGGCAGGTGGTTGCCGATGAACTGACCGGCACACGAGGACTGCGCGTTGCCTCGATCCTTCACGGAGTTGCGCATGTCGGCAACCGGACTGCGGAACTCTTTTCGGAACAGCTCCGGCGCATAAATGAGTGGGTGACAGGGCTCACCCACGTCTCGGCCGCGCGAGACGGCCAGGGCCTCAAGCGCCGGATCGTTGCAGTACAAGGCCGCGTGGACCTTGCCGGTGGCGACCAGTGCGGCCCCCGTGAGGGTCGCGAGGTCGATCAAGGTGTCGGGATTGTGGGTGGCGCACACCCAGGAAACGCCATCGGCGAGCACCAGTCGGCCTTCCGCGTCGGTGTTGTTGACCTCGACGGTCTTGCCGCTCTTCATGTGCAGGATGTCGTCCGGTCGGGTGGCTCGAGCACCGATGCTGTTCTCGGCGAGGCACAGCACCGCGGTGATCGCGTAGTCGGCGCCACCGCGCACCGCCGCCAGAAAGGCACCCATCACCGCAGCAGCGCCGCCCATGTCGCACTTCATGCCAGGCATGTGGGCTTTGCCTTTCAGGCTCAGTCCACCGGTGTCGTAGACAATCCCCTTGCCGACCCACGCCACATGTTTCGTGGCGCCCTCGGGTCGGTGGGTCATCGCCACGAGCGCCGGTCCGTGCACTGCAGCACCGCCCACACCAATCAGACCGCCGAAGCCGCCAGCCTGCAGCTCCGCTTCCCGGAAGATGGTGATGCCTGAACCGACCTCTTCCACGAGCGCTTTCGCTTCTTCCACAAAAGCATCGGTATGGAGGAGGTTTGGGGGAAGGTCTACGAGCCGTGCAGCCATGCGGACGCCGTCGATGGCCGCCTGCAGGGTGTCGTCGGCGACAAAGCCCCCCGGTGCCTGCGCGGTCACAAGGACGCTTCTCTTCGTGTCTTCAGTGCTGCGGCCATCGAACAGGGGAAATGCGCGGGCGGCACCCAGTGCGGCGGCACGCGCATGGTCGGGCGAATCGACAAGCAGGAGCACAAGGGCATCACCCGATGCCTTTTTCGCCAGCCCTGGGATGGCCCAAGCGCGGCTGGGGCTGTTGTGGCGTGAACAGACTTCGGGCAGCACGCCCAGCACCACCTTCCGCTGGCCTACCCAGGTCTCGGCTGACGCGCCGCCGTCGCCAGGCGCGGTGGCATCCAGCATGGCGTCTCGGGCGGCCGAGGACAGGCCCGTCCAGGTGAGGACCGCCTCGCTTCGAAGACGCTCGGCACGACCGATGAGCACGAAGCTCCGTGCATCCAAGTCTGGATTGTTCGCGGCCACATCGCGGTAATGTACGGTGGTATGCGTGGGCATCCTGCGCTCCGGGAGGCATCAAAGATGGGGAGAGACGAACCCGAGACGGTTGGTGCCACAGCCGACATGGGAGCGGGGAGCTACCCGGTGCGATTCGAGCCAATGGCGGTCGAAGTCGCAGTCTCACGAGGGACAAGAGTGTACGACGTGGCGATGGCCTTGGGTTTGCCACTTGCCCAAAGCTGTCGCGGCGAGGGGATTTGTGGTCGGTGCGGAATCCGAGTGAAGAGGGGCGCGGAACATCTCAGCCCGGAGCAAGCTCCGGAACGAATGCGGAAACGCTCCAACCGCGTCGACGCAGACCTGCGACTGGCCTGTTTGAGTACTGTGCATGGACCCGTTGTGGTGACCACGGACTACTGGTAGCGACCCGACGGCTTAGAGGTTCTGGAGACCTCGGTCGCAGAGGATCACGGCTCCCTGCTCGAGCGGCACCGAGTGCGTGGGCAGCTGATCGAGGGGGATATCGGAGACGTAGTCGGCCGAGGCGTTGCCATTGAGAATGCACTCGACTGCACGGCCTCCCACAGGGATCAGGGTGCGCTTCACGCGAGAGCGACAGCGGCGCGCGGCGGCTCCGGTGCGGCGACTGCACTCGCGGTCTGTCGACTCGACCATGACGTCATGCCAGATTCGGAATGCACGGTCGCGGTCGAGTTGACTGTCGAGGTGGCGTACACTTGGCGGAGAGCCGCTGCCATCGAGTACATCGAGCTCGAGCAGGGAGGGTACTCTGGCTCCTGCGCTTGGCGCGTCGAAAGCGTCGCTTGCAGTGCCCGGCTGGCCGGCAAGCGCGACCACGGCCGCGGGGGGCAGTAGGACGGGACTTTGCGCGGAGGGAGCATCTGGAGAGACGCCATGGATGGGGTCGAGCGAAGCGAAGACTGCGGGTGGACCGGGCGCGGGCGTAGGGTCGGACAGGGCTGCAGCCGCAGGGAGCGGACTGCGTGTGCCTGTTTCGAGGGGAGCGTCCCGCAGGCGTGCGTAGCGTGCTTCGGTGTAGGAAAGCTGCCAGCGAACGATCTCCGCTTCCATGGTGGCGTTGCTCAGCTCGGTGGTCAGCTCTTCAGAGAGCCGCTGCATCCGGTCGCGCTCGTGCTGCACCATCTTCAGCTCGGCCTCGAGGTGGCTGAGTCGGTTGGAAGTCTCCGCAGCGCGCTCGTCGACCACGGAGACGACGATGGCGGCCACGCCAAGAAGCGCGACGCCCTGGACCAGCACCCGCCCGGCAAATGTGTCGGCCAGTCGGGGCTCCGGAGGGGTCTCGGAGGGAGCGCGTGTGTGCGCGGGAGGGACGCGATGGTCGCCGAGCATGGGCTTTCTCCGGGGTTCCACGAATGTACCGGGTGTGACAGATTTGTGCCAGTCGTCGATGATGTGGCCCGCAAGGCACCGAACATCGGGTGCAAAGGTCGTTGTGCAGGAGCACCCACCGATGGTGGGTTTTGCTCCAGACCGATGCCGTTGCTGCACGCCCTCGAGCCGATGGACGAAGAGAGTGCGACAATCTGGCGGCGGTTCCACCCGTCCCGCAACGATGTCGGCACACGGGGGGGCGGAGGTACAAGGCCGCTCAGGCGCCGATGGATCGCGCGGTGGAGCCCGTCACGAGCTTGGTGATTCGTTCCTGAGCCCATCCAAGGTCTGCGAGAGCACGGGCCCCAGTGGAGATCAGGCGATGTCCTTCGTTCGGGTGGCCGCCCGCGACCAGGATTCCCCCAAACTGAACTTCCCATCGAGCGATGGAGTGAGGGTCGCCCAGGCGTCGATAGATTTCGAGCGCACCTCGACCGTTGCGGACTGCCTGAGGAAGCTGATTCAAGACCACTTCGGCGGTCGCGACACCTTCAAGCGCGCGCGCCAAGCCTGCACGCCATCCGACCTCTTCGGCCACATGACGTGCCGCTTCGAAGCACACCACTGCGCGTCGCGGAGCGCGTCGTGGGTCATGGATTCGGCCCGCTTCCAGCAGATGGAGGGCTTCTCCACGCCGGTCGCCGAGCGCCCGGTCGCGTTGTAGAGCATCCGACAACAGCCGCAGAGCGTCTGAGCGAGCGCCCATACTGGCCAGGATTCGAGCCATTGCACCCACAGCGGCGGTCTCGTCGGTGAGATCACCGGAGGTCCGGGCTTCATCGATGCGTCTTCGACAGGTGGCGAGCGCCGCTTCCGTCTGGCCCGTTGCGAGTAGGGCCTCGGTGAATGTCGCAAAAACAACCTGGATAGGGTCGTTGCCCGCGTGACCCTCTTCCCAGCCCTTCAGTGCCCGTCCCAGCCAGCGCACGGCGGTCTCGGGGTCGCCTGCAGCCCATGCAAGGCATCCCAGGCGGGACTCAGCCGTGGTGACGCCCCGTCGGTCGTGTGCTGCATCGGCCAGCGCCGCCTGCATCCGAAAGCGTTCCTCCGCGACTTCGAGGTTTCCTGAGCGTTGTGCGAGCTGGCCCAGGCGTCCGGTGGCCTCTGCCGCCATGGAGGGGCGCCCGCTGTCACGGAAGAGGGCCACGGCCCGCCAGTGCGCTTGTACGGCTCCGCCTGCATCACCGGAAACGTCGAGCAACTCTCCGAGAGCGAGGCAGGCCGAAGCTTCCCGAATGGTGTCTCCGGCGTCTCCCGCATCGCGTACTGCTGCTTCGAGAAGCGCCCGTGCATCGACGACGTTGCCGCGTTCGTGCTGCACACGAGCGAGGCGGAGGCTGGCATCGAGCTGCTCCGCGAGTGCTCCTATGCGTCGAGCGTCTTCGACAACGGCAGACAGCAATCGTGCGGCATCTTGGCGGCGGTTCGTCCGGAGCAGGTCGGCTGCGAGCCAACGCCATGCAGACCCGCGCCACGGATGGCCCGCCAGCTTGCTGGAGCGTGCGATGAGTGTGCGCACCTGGTCGTGCGGCAAGAGCCACGCGACCAAGCCGAACGGGACTTCGGTTGCATTGAGCGCACCGAGTGGATCGCGGCCGATGAGCCCCACCAGGGCCCGGCGGTCGGCGCGCAGCTCCCGCATCCGGAGCGACAGGACACCGTCGCCGGTCCAGTCCTTGGCACACTCCGTCAAACGACGACGGGCCCAATGTACGGCGGCTCGGCGGGCGCTGGCGGCTCGCC
>CAJWOS010000576.1 GCA_913044235.1 uncultured Pseudomonadota bacterium | reverse complement strand
ACCTCCGCCGAGGTGTGCGCGACGGCGCTCCGAGAGGCGGTACAGCGCGCAGGCAGCCGCCGCAGAGACATTGAGGGACTCCGTCAGTCCACGCATGGGCACCTGAATGGCACCATCGGCCAGCGCCCTGGCTTCTTTGGAGATTCCCACCAGCTCGGCGCCAAAAACAATCGCAACCGGACCATCGATGGGCACCGAGTCCGGCGTATGCGCATCTGGTGCGAGGTCAGCCACATAGATCTTGAACCCTCGTGCCTTCAGCTCGGCGATGCATGTCTCGATGTCGACATGACGGCGCACGTCCAGCCATCGTTCGGCACCGCGCGATGCTCCTTTGCTCGGCCGAAAACGACCGATCACCATGTGGACCTCGTGCACACCAAACGCCTCGCAGCTCCGGATGATGGCACTGGCATTGTGACGACGGTGGATGGACTCCATCACCGCCACAACCGAACCAAGTCGTCGACTCAGTGCTTCTTCTACGCGAGCGCGGCGTTTTTCGGCCATACTCATGGGAAACCTCCAAGGCACTCCGACGCGCGCCGCAGCGGTCGGTATCCTCTCCCGCCTCTTCATGCTCCCACGGTCGCCAGCCACGCCACAGGAGAGTAGGCGGACCCCGGAGACACCATGACCGAGTCAACACCGGATGCAACCCTGCCAAAGGTCCTTTCCGCCATTCGCGACTGGCTGGTTGCCATTGCGGTCGCAGCGGTGGTGTTTGTGGCCGTGGCCATCGGCCAGCAGACTTTCGACAGCGGCACACGCAACCTCGAAGGGCCCGCCCCGGCCTTTTCCTTTGCCACGCTCGACGACGGCGACATTCGCCTAGAAGCTCTGGCGGGTTCTCCCGTGGTGCTGAACTTCTGGGCAAGCTGGTGTGGCCCCTGTCGAGCCGAGATGCCCGACCTCGTGAGGTTCAGCAACGACTACCCTGAGGTGCGGATGCTCGGTCCGGCTGTGGACTCGGGTTCAGACGTGGACATCGCGCGCTCGGCGAGCCGCTTTGGCATCACATGGCCCGTCGGCCCCGCCAGCACGCGCCTCAAGACCGACTTTGGGGTCTCCGTGCTGCCCACAACAATCATCATCGACCGCAACGGCCAGCTGCATCAGCGACATGTGGGCCAGATCCACTACTCCGATCTGGTCGCATCGCTTCCCCAGTGAGCTTGGGCCCGCTCACGCGAGCGCCACCCGCTCCACGCTCTCCGGCAGCACTCGGATGCGCCCATCATCCATGCGCAAGGTCATGTTGAGGCTGGGCCGAACCAGTGCGAGGCGGCACACTCGGCAGGGCCAGCCGGAGCTGCTGGACATCAGCAAATCTCCGGGCAGGGTCCTTCTCGAGGCATCGTCAAACAGTCCACTCCAGGGCCTCTGATACGCCATGACTCGGACGCATGACGTCGAAGTGAGGCGGCGGCTTTCGAATGTGGGCGAGGAGGAGCTTTGTGCCGGTCTCCCGGAAAAAAGGCGTGCGCGTCACGAGCATCCAGTACAGCAACCCACTCAGGGAGTAGATGTCGGACCGACCATCGATGGTCTCGGACTTGGCCTGCTCCGGTGACATGAACCGCGGTGTACCCACAATGAGGTTGCCCTTGGTCAGTTCCTCCTCGAATGCCACGTCCCGAACGATGCCAAAGTCCACCAAGCGAATCGCCACATCGCCCGCCGAATCATGGCAGAGAAACACATTCGAGTGCTTGATGTCTCGATGCATGCTGCCCTGGGCATGCGCCTCGCCCAGAGCGCGACACAGCTGATCGATCACCGTGAGCGCGAGCGAGGCACTCATTCCATGCTGACGCACATCCGCTTTCAGGGCGGGTCCCTGGATGAACTCCATCACCATGAAGGCCCGCCCGTCAGCCACACCATGGTCCAGGATTTCGACCACGTTCGGATGGCGCACACGGGCCAGCGCTCGAGCCTCTCGACGGAACCGAGCCACGAAGACCGAGAAGTCATGCCGGTCATTTGGCCGAAGTATCTTCACCGCAACTTCTCGATCAAGGCTCGCCTGCACGCCCACGTAAGCCTCGCTCATTCCTGTCTGTGCAAGCCTCTTGACCAACTTGTATCGACCATCAAGAACCGAGCCCACGCCAATGGGTGGCACAATCTGCGACGGCGCACGGTTCGGCAGCATGTCGGGGGAGACCGCCGCACGCGTGCCCTTCGAGACCCGGCACCAGGAGCTCTCCTTGCTCGACGGGCGGAGGCCGCTTCCGTCAGAGCTCACCGAAGTGGCGACACGGTCTCAAACCCGGAAGCGGTCGCCAAGCAACCGTCCTTCCCACGGGGCATCTTCGAGCTCGTACTCCACCGGCACCGACAGCCGCTCCCACCACACACGGTCACCCATACCCGTGGGAATCATACCCGCCGTAGACGACAACAATGGATGCGTCGGCGGGGACGAAGCCCGTGTTGGTCTATGAAAAGCAGTCAACGCCGACCTTTCCGGCACACGACTCAGATCCACCGACGGGTCAGCTCAACCACCAGATTGTTGATCGCATCGATGTTCGGCTTCCGGGGGAGCGGACTGCGGTTCTGGTCCCGCAGCACACCCAGGTGCTGCGCCAGGCGTTGTGCTCGAAGGACCAGCTCATCGTAGGTCCAAGCGCCCTTCCGGATGGCGCGGAGCTCCTCAGCGTCGCGCCCTCCGCGCCAGACGTGCACCTCGCCGCGCTCGAGGATTTCTCTTCCCATCCGAAGCAATCGCATCAGGTGGGCACCATGCTTGGTGTCGTAGCCAAATCGAGCTTCCAGCCCGGCGCGGGCCGCGTTCCGCTGCTCCTTCCACGTTCGGAACTGCGTCCAGTTCCGGTGCGCAGCTCGGAAGCGTCGCTCACGATCCATCACGGCAACCAGGTTGTCGTCGAGACCAACCGCGCGCGCAGCGAGGTGCCATTCACTCTCGCCCACGTGCAGCACTTCCGACATGAACCCCGTGAGATGGGCTTCCAGTCGCTGCGCCTCCGCGGCCGGCAGCGGGCCCCAGTCGGGAGACCATGACTCGAGCTTCCGTCGTACCACCGCTTCAGCGGCCATCATCTGCTCACGCGGCAACAACGTGCGCTCGGGCAGACCATAGGCAGCCCGGGTTGGTGGCCCAGACGGGGGATCCAGAAGCCAGCGACGATGCCCTTGAATCCGCTTGAGCTGGGACATCGCGTAGCCCGTAAAGGTACGCGCAACTTGCTGCGACAAGAAGACGGACGCCGACTGCCGCAGCTGGGCCCCTTCGGCTGTGCACAGCCGAATCTCGGATTCACGACAAAACAGCAGCTCCAGCATGTGTGGATTGCAATCCACACAGAGGCGAACGAACTTTGCGAGCGCATACACACTGCCTTCGATCTTCGATTGCCTCGCGACCCGAGACTCTTCACCCTTGAGGACATCCGCAAACGGCGCGAGCTCCTCCGAGCGATCGGCTTGCTCGAAGGGCCGATGAATTCCAAGCAGCAGCGATGCGGGCGGAATGGCCACACCCCGTACGTCGATGTCGGAGTCTGGGCCTGCCAGTCCTTGCGCACGGCTCCCCGCCACGCCCAGCAAAATGGTGCGAGATCGCAAGTCGAACGGGCATGCAGCACGGGCCATCGCTGGCTCCAGGTCCAAGGAAAAACGTTGTGGGATGGTACGCCAAGGCACGGCAGAGACAGTGCCCCATCGGCGCTCCGCTCCCGCAACCCATCACCGATGCCGTCGTCTCCCGCACAGACGGAAGTGAGCCTGCACGGTCACCCCTGGGGAGCATCGCAGAAGCCCAACCGCAGCCGGATCACCTTGAGCTGAGCCCTGCGCGAACCGCGCCATCCACCTTGCGCATCATCCCAAGCGAAAGCGCATGTCGTACGCCTGGCTCTGTGTAGAGCTCCACGGGCCAGCCAAGCGTCTTGAGGTGCGCTACCGTGGCCTGGGGAAACGATACGGGAATGATGGTGTCTGCCTCGCCGTGAACGGCGAAAATCGGTGGGGCATCCTCAGGCCGATGCTCCGGCCAGAGATCTTTCGGCAGGAAGCCACCCATGGGCACCGCCGCATCCACCACCCTCTCCGCGCGGGTCGCAAGCGCAAACGACAGCATTCCGCCCTGCGAAAACCCGGTCACCACCACCGGATGGTTTCCCGCGCGTCGAGCATTCACCAGCTGCACCACCTTCCGCGCAGCTTCGGAGACGGCCGCGGCCAGCGTAGGGTCATCCTGCCGCGCCCGAACGTCGAACCACGAAAAGCCCCGCCCATACGGAATCGTTGCCGCAGGTACCACCACATGGGCCACGTCCGCCCAGCCCTCCGCCTGGCGCACGAACCGCGTGGGATGGTCTCCCCGACCATGCAGTGCCACGACCAACGGTCGTCCGTTCGCGTTCCCAAGTGTGAGCCCACGAAGCCCCACATCCAGGTCATCCAGGCCGTCGTCCTCCACGGGGGAGGTCGCTTCTTCGACCAAGTCCTGGTTCGCGCGCGGCGGCTTTTCCGGAACGACCGAAGCCGAACCGCATCCCATCCACCACAAAGTGACACCGATCCCGTACCTCATCG
>CAJWOS010000575.1 GCA_913044235.1 uncultured Pseudomonadota bacterium | reverse complement strand
AAGCCGTGCAGCAGACCTCCACCACGGCCTCGGTGAATGTGCTGGAGCGAATGGCGGACACCCTGCCCGAAACGGAGTCCGAGCTGTACCAGTGGAGCGAGACCGGCGGCGGACTGCGCATCGAGAGCCAAGCCCCTCCGCTGCCCGAGCCCGCCAACTCAGAGATGGTGACCGGTGTGGGCATCCGCGCACGGGTGCCCCTCGTGGTGGCGGCAGATGCCTCGGGGACCCTGCCCCGGGCCTCCGGCGCGCCCCCTACTGCCCGACCGGGCGCCTCGGCGCGGGAGCGCGGGGTCCGTCTGGCGGCGGTGATGCAGGCCGCCGCCGCAGTCGAGGCCTTTCACCCCTACCACTCCCGCACGGTGCCCAACCTGGATGCCGCCATCGTCGCGGCCCTGCGGACGGCCGCCGAGCAGCCCGGTGCCACGGCGGGACTGGACCGGCTGGCCTCCGAGCTGCGAGACGGGCACGCGCAGGTGATCCATCCCGACGCGGCGCGTCTTCGGGCCCTTCCCTGGGAGTGGACGCCCCTGGGCGAGGACCTGGTGATCACAGCCGTCTCTCCCACCGGTGCCGGCGGCGTGCGGCCGGGTGACCGGGTGGTGCGCTTCGGTGGCGAGCCCATCGAGTCCGCCTGGGCCCGCTGGGCGGAGGTGGCCACGGGAGGCTCCCCCGGCTGCCGACGGCTGGAGGGGGTGAAGTGGGCGGGCGCCCTGCTCGGCGAGCCCGGACGGTCTGTGGAGGTGGAGGTGGAGTCCCTCGATGGGGCCCTTCGGACGGTCGAGGTCAGCTACGACACGGCGCCCGGAGGCCTGCGCTCCATCCGACTGGATCCCGTGGCCGAGCTCTCCGAGGGCACGCTGTACGTGGACCTATCCCGCCTGGACGACCGCATGTGGCGGGACAACCTCAAGCGACTGACTGCGGCGGAGCGGCTGGTCGTTGACCTGCGGGACTACCCGGGAAGGCTGTCCCGGGACTTCCTCCGGCACTTCAGCACCGAGACCATGGTGTCCGATGACTTTGTGCTGCCCATCTGGGGAGCCGCCGGCGAAGAAGTCCGCCGCCTGTCGACGGCCTGGAGGCTGGCCCCCAAGGAGCCGCACATCTCCAGCAAGCGGGTATTCCTGGCGGGCGCGAGCAGTGTGTCCTACGCCGAGAGCATCCTGGGCGTGGTGCAGAGGGCCTCGCTCGGTCCCATCGTGGGGGACACCTCCTGCGGGTCGAACGGCAACCTCACGCGGACCCATCTGATCGGAGGAACGCTGTGGGGCTTCACCGGTCTCGACACCCTCGGACCCGACACCCTTGGACCGGACGGCATCCACCGCAATCCGGCGGGCATCCAGCCCGACCGGAAGGTGGGTCCCACCCGTGAGGGCATCGCCGAGAGCCGGGACGAGGTTCTCGAAGCGGCGCTCGCGGTGCTGGAAGACGGAGACTGAGCCGCGGCGGTCGGGCGCGCGCCCACTGGAGAACCTGCCCTCAGGCCCAAAGTCCAACCTTCGCTGGGAGGCGGGCGCTCCCTGGGCTTGAGAGCAGCGTTGACGGGGTGATTTCCGGGGGTTGATGCGCTGCGGGAGGGCGGCGAGTCGTCAAAGTGTCCCAGCTGGATTCGGTCGAATACCTTTCGAGAGTGGCTGATGGTTCTGATCCCTTGGATCTGGGAGGTCGAAGAGCTGTCGTACCGTGCGCAGGCCGTCCACATCGCCCCAGAGTGGCCCCGCCAGGGACCCGCTGGCAGCGCGCACCAGCGAGTCCGTGCCAATCTGGAGCAACGCCGCCCGGACCTGGATCCGCTCCGGCACAGCCTCGGCTGCGCGAATGAAGGCTTCGAGGTGATCCAGGAGTGGCACGAGCTGCTGCTCAAGCCGCTCGCGCACCGGCTCCTGGCCATCGATGATGCCGCGCAACACCAGGGGTGCAAAGGCCGACCGATCGCCCAAAAACCCGATCCACGCGACAAAGAGCCCATCGATGGTCTCGGTGGCGCTGCCGCCCGAACCAGCCGCCTCGGCCATCCGCGTGCCGAGGTCGGTGAACAGTCGATCCACCACCGCCACGTACAGCGCCTGCTTGGATGAGAAGTGGTAGAGCAGGCTGGGACGACGCACATTCGCGGCCGCCGCGATGTCGGCGAGGCTCGCATCGGCGAAGGGATGGGCACCGAAGGCGCTCTCGGCGGCCGAGAGGATGCGTTCGGGCGTGGGAACCCGGTTGGCGTCAGCACGCGGACGACCCATTTTGTTTTCTCCGAAAGGCTGGACAGTTTTCGCTGCCTTTATTATCTACCATCCAGTAGAATCTACTGGCAAGTAGAATTTGAAGTGAAGGATGAGGTAGATGAAACGAGCAATTCCGGTGTGGGCGATTCTGGGAATCACAGCATGCGAGCCGCAAAACCTCGACCTCAATTCCGACTCGGGTGCGGCACTCGATGACGTCACCGCTATCTCCGCTGCCTTCTCCGACACCGCAGCGTTCGACGACATCGGAAGCTTCTCCGACGACGACACCGCCGCCGACGACACCGCCGCCGAGCCCGAGCCCGCGCGCCCCGACCCATTCGCTCCTCGCACCGACACCACCGAAGGCCTGGTCAACACCGACCGTGACCTGATGGCAGTTCTCGAAGACGGCCGCCTTCAGGGTGCATGCGACCGGTACGCAGCCGACCCCACCAACCGCCGCAAAGAGCTGCTGTGTGGCAAGGAGATGTTCTTCTACGAGGGCTTCGGCACCGAAGGCGTCCCCCGCGGCCTCGTCGACATCCTGCTGCGCAGCTTCGACGACGAGGTCTTTGGAGAGGGCTTCGAAGAATACGGACTCGTGCCCGATCCCACGTCGCCCGACGGCTACCCCCTGGGCATGGCACTCTCCCACGACGAGCAAAGCCTCGTCTTCACCTGCGCGAGCTGCCACTTCGCCCCCATGGCAGACGGTCGCTACGCCGTTGGTGCGCCCAACCACAACTATCGGTACGGCGAGCACAACCTCGCATTCGCCCTGTTCCCCATCGTCGCCACCTGGGGCCTGACCGGACCCGTCGACCCACTCGCGCAGGAAAAACTTCGTCCGCTCATGGATGCCTATTGGGCCGACATTGGCGCCCAGGCCCAGCTCGTGGGCTGGATGCTCTCGATGATGGGAGAGGAGATTCCCGAGTTCAGCGCCGAAAACCAGCGGCACTACGCCGAGTGGCTGCCCGGCACCATGGACTTCTTCATCGAGCCCCTTCCCATCGACGACGGCGTGCACACCGTGTCCAAGATCCAGGGTCTGTGGGGCATTCCCACCTCACAAGAGGTGGATGAAGCCGGAATGGACCACGCCATGCTGGGCTGCACTGGAAACACCCGGTCCCTCAACAACTTTGCGCGGGCCTTCGCCTCGCTGGGTGGCGGTCACGCCGAAGCCTGGGGCCCCGACGAAGTCGCACCGCTGGTGGCCTACATTGAGAGCCTCGACGCGCCCGAGCCCCCCCGCACCGACCGGGCGGCCGCCGCACGGGGCGAAGCGCTCTTCTTTTCGCAAGGGTGCATCGACTGCCACTCGGGTCCACGGGGCAGCGGCCTCACCCTCTACAGCTTTGAAGAGATCGGCACCGACGACACCATGCGGTACTGGATGGATCCCGAGGCAGACGGCACAAACATCCCAGGTGTGGACATGGGCGAAGACCAGGTCACCAACGCCCTGAAGTCTCCGCGTCTGGTGGGCCTGTGGGCCATGGAGCACTTCCTCCACAACGGCGCCGTCAGCAGCCTCGACGACCTGCTGTGCATGTACGGCGAGCGGCCGGCGTCCACCCTCGACGCCATGGGCAACGATGGCCACACCTATGGCTGCGACACGCTCTCCTGGCAAGAGAAGGAAGATCTCATCGCCTACCTGGAGAGCCACTGAACCGAGACCGGGCGGAAGCCATCTCAGCTCGGCGGGCCCATCTGCAGCGGGCTGAAGGGGTCGCGGGCTGAAGGTGTCGCGGGTGGGCACGAAGTTGTGCTTCTGGAACGTGGCCTTGGTGGAGTCGCTGCCCAGCCACGCCATGAACTTGGGGGGATTCACGTCGAAGAAGAGCTCCACAAGGTTGTGATCGTCGACCGTTGCGAGCATGCACCGTGGGGCGTCGCACCAGTCTGCAAACTCGTGCTTTACGACGACGACGCCTCTGGCCACATTGCCGAGGTCCACCCCGGTCACCCACACCTGGTGGTTTCCGGAGGTGCGCAAGGCGTCGTTGCGACGGCTGGAGAAGGTCGGCCGTATCCCTCAGGCGACACCCAGACACCGACTCCGCTCAAGGCTTGGAAGCCCTCCTGCTGAAAACCGCACCCCCTGGTTTGTTGTTTGGATGTCTTCCTACGAGAGTGATCCCTTCCATGGGAGCGACATGCAAAGCGACACCCTCATCTTCATCTCACAACTCCTCGCAGCGACCATGTTGTTCCATGGTTGCAGCGATGCGTCTGATAAAGCAGTGAGCAACGATGAGGTCGAAGAGATTGACGTAGATGCCGATACAGACACAGACACAGACACAGACACAGACACAGACACAGACACAGACACAGACA
>CAJWOS010000574.1 GCA_913044235.1 uncultured Pseudomonadota bacterium | reverse complement strand
TTCAACGGTAGCAACATCCTGGTCCAGTCGGTTGACGGCCGAGATACCACCATTATCGACGGCAGCGGCCTGGGCGCTCCCACCGTCACCTTCGAAAACAGCGAGACGGCCGCGGCGGAGCTCCGCGGCTTCACCGTGACTGCAGGCGATGGCCACCTCGAGAGCAGCAGCATCTCCAGCGCGTGTACCTCCGTGGATACCTGCGTGGAGTACTACTCCAACTACTGTGGAGGCGGCATCTACGTAAACGGTGCCGACCCGACCCTCAGCGACCTCGACGTCACGCTCAACGACCTGCCTGTTCGGTCGACCACCTCATCTGGTCTCGACACATACTACGTCGAGTCCTACGGCGGCGGCCTCTGCTTCATGGCGAGCAACGCGACCCTCGAGGGCTCAAACATCAATGACAACTTCGCCGACCAAGGCGGCGGAGCCTTCATCGACGAGACCTCGAGCATCATGCTGTCACTCGTCGAAGTCACCAGCAATGAAGCGTCCGATGGCGGCGGCTTCTACATCGACGGTGGAACGCTCTCGCTGACCAACGTGCTCACGGTCAGCAACGTGGCAAGCACGGACGGTGGCGGAGTGCTGGCATCCAATGGCACGCTCACCATCACCAATGCAACCATGGCGTTCGACAGCTCTCCCACAGGCGTGGTCTCCGTGACCGGAACCAACACCACCACCATCCTCAGCAGCATCATCACCGATGCGCCCAGTGGCTACGGTCTCTACGCCGACTCCTCAGCGTCCGTGACCGCTACGTACAACAACGTCTACAACAACGCCTCTGGCGACTACGGCGGAAGCCTCTCCTCGCTCACGGGAACACTCGGCAACATCTCCGTCGATCCGCTGTACACAGACGTGGCCACTGGGGACTACACTCTGCAGCCCTTCTCGCCGTCCATCGACGCCGGTGACCCCTCCGCCACGTATACAGACGCGGACGGCTCTCCCAACGACCAGGGTGCATACGGCGGTCCGAACGGAGACGACTGGTAGGTCCGAGTCACCCGTGTGACCGTCGACATCCACCGCTCCAGTCTGCGTCTCTCAAGCGGACCCCATCTCGGCTGGGTCACCGCGGCAGCAAGCGTGGGTCCGGCCTGGAGACACCAGCTTGAGCAGGGAATCTACTGCTCGGTCCCGGTCCAGCGATATGCGAGCCACAGATAGGCCAGGACCGCAGGAATCAGGTACACGGTGCCTCCGAGCGGCACCATGAGCAGGTAAATCGCCCCTGCGCCAGCCAGAGTGCCCAAGGCATCTGCCGCCAGCCAAACGCCGAGACCGCCCGTATCAGCCCGACGCAGCCCGAGTGGCAACCAGAAGCCCATGAGCAGGCCACCTGGGAGCAACGCCAACGCGGCATACAACCACCGGATCCAGGCCGATGAAGAGAACGGAAGTCCCGCCATGAGCGCCACATGCGCGAACAGGAGCAGTGCGGTGAGGAGGAGCTGTCGGCGCTTGGAGAGTGCACGGATGGGCTCGACCAAGGCGCTTCCAACGGCCCCATACGCCAAGAACGCCACGATGAGCCAGAGGACGGTGATCAACTGATCGCCGAAGTAGGTGCGCCACGCATGAAAGGCGTGCAGTTGCAGTCCTGTGTGGGCGTAGCCAAGCACGAAGAACCACGTGGTGGCATTCCATGCGTGATTCCGCGCACGCCGCCGCATCACCCCGGCGACCAGCATCGTGAGGAGCATGAGCCCACCGCCAGACGCAAGGATGAACGTTCGGGGTCGCGCGTCGAACGTCTGCCATCCGGCAAAGGGCTGGTCATCCGTCAGCGCGTTCTGCTTGCGGTCCCAGGCAGGGTTCCACCCCTTGGTGACCTGCTCTGCATCCATACGGTCGAGGGCGGCAACGAACGGCTCGGTGGCCGCTTCCGAATAGGACGCCACGATGGTGACGGTCTCGAGCGTACCGCTGCGGAAGACGGTGAACGACGCGCCCAACTTCTGCAGCGTCGCTACCACATGCACGGGCACGTATTGGTGAGAGCGGGCCTCGCCCACACGGGTGAACTCGGCGATCAACACCCCCGAAGGCGTCAGGTTGTTGAGGTACGACTCGATCGCTTCTTCGGTGTGCAGATAGTGCGTGGACGTCGCCGGCAGTAGCGCTTGGGAGGGCTGATAGTGCGACGACTCCAGGATGATTCCATCCACAGGCTCCTGCAGTGTCTCAAGGGCAAAGCGCCCATCCGCGACCACGAGTACACCATCCGTAAAGACGCCGCCGTTCAGCTCGGGGCGGACCGCTGCGAAGAAGTGTGCTGCCGCAGGGTCTCGCTCGACCGCGGTGATCGACGGTCCCTGCGTGAGCAGCAGTAGACTCCGGCCGGACCCCACACCCACCATCACCACCTGAGCCTCGGGCGGAAACAACGCGTACAGCGCTTGTCGAATGTGGGTCCGCTGTCCGCCGCGCCTCTTTCTGCCCCTTTTGGCACGAGACCCGCCAGCATCGTCTTTGCCGGACTCGCGTTCCGTCGGGCGAAATTCGTGTTGATGCTTGAGGTTGTAGTGGGTCGCGATGCGTTCATTGGCCTCGAAGACCTGCACCTGCCCAAAACGGCTCCAGCCGAGGTACTCCCGCTCTGGGGCCGATTTCCTCACCTTCCGCGAGCGCTGGGACTTCCAATTCGGGTCGCTGTCGTCATTGACTCGCATGCGGTCATCGAATGCCCGAAAATCCTCCAACAAGACGTCGACATCGAGACCGCGAAAGAGAAACAACACTGGCAGCAGGGCCAGGAGAGAGGCTCGAGGCAGCGCCATCAGCGCGAGAGCGCCACCAAGCAGCACGGCGTTGGCACCCACATGCACCACAGACGCCTCGCTGAGGAGGTAGCCCACCATGAGCCCCACCAGATGCACCCCCCAGGCGGGTCCGACAAGCTCCGGACGGGAGCGCCGAATCCAGGCGAGAAAGACGGTCTGTCCCGCACCGAGACTCACGTACCAGAGCCCAATCGCCGACAAGTGCGCGACCCAAGCACCCACGAGCACCGTGAGGTTGTGCGTGAGAAAGTTGAGCCGCAGCGAAGCGAAGAGCAGCACGCACAGGGCCATCCCCGCTACTCGCAAGATGCCCGGCCCCGCCCAGCCCGGACGCTTCATGGCCAACACCGCTCCAAGGCCCGTGAGCGCCATGGCGATGGGGTACAGCAGCATCACCAGCGTGCGGATGGTGCTTGTCTGATAGGTCATGGTGATGGACAGCTGCAGCGACAGGGGCAGGTGCATCAAGCCAATTGCAACGCCGATCCCCGCAAGGCCCAGAAAGGCCAGCGAGGGAGACTGGCGAGGCCAAGCGCCGTTCATACCGGATGCTCCTATCGATTTCTGCTGCATCTGCGTGCACGGCGCGTCGCGGCCGGGGCCTGAGCACCGCCCATCCCAGGAAGAGTCTACTCGCTTCCACCGTCGGAGGGTGCCGTTATCGGTCGTCTATCTACCGCATCCTACGTGAAGCCCTGCAGGGCCATCGCCAGGATGCAGCCCACCGCAGCCGGACTGCAAGCACCGTCCGCATGGGAGCCTCCCCACGCCGCGCCGGTCGACGAATCGGGAGATCTGGATACCGGTGCCTCGGTCGGTGCCCGAGCCGCCAAGATTCACTTGAGGGGTGCTCCCAGATGTCCGACGTTCCCTACATGGTGCCGAGCGCCTTCCTGCTGGCCTGCCTCGCCTGCGACCCCTCGTCCAAGTCTCCGGCTGCGAGCACCAACCACGACGGGACCAGCTCGGAAGCCACCGACTCCGGCGCAGCCCGTCCAGGCACCACGGATACAGCGACCGAGCCCCGCGACTGCGACGCCGCCGATCCCAACCCGCCGGATACTCGAGAAGGTCACCCGGCCGACGGCTGGGGCTGGGAAAAACAAGGGGCCCTGTTCGAAGACACCGCGTCTGTCTCTCCGGGCGACGGCGATCTCGCGCCCACACTGGTGGATACCGGGTCAGAGTTCGTGATGGTCTTCGCCCGAAAGCGCGGAACGGAACAGGGCCTTTGGATGAGCACCAGTACCGATGGGATCTCGTGGACCCCGCCAGAGAGCGTGACCGGCATCGACGCCGGCTCGATCGAGTACCCAAGCCTGGTCTTTGCGGATGGCCAGTTCCATCTCTGGCACGGCTCCGGCTCCATCGCCTATGCCGAGAGCACCGACGGCCGGAACTTTGTGCCGGGCGATACTGTGCTGCGACCGGGAGACGCCGGCGCATTCGACGGAGTGTCGCTGCTCTATCCCCACGCCATCCAGACCCAGACCGGCATTCAGCTCTTCTACACCGGCTTCAGCGGTGCCCGCTTCGCCATCGGCACGACCGAGAGCGATGTTCCCGGAGCTCCCTTTGCGTCGGGAACGCTCTTGCTGGAGCACAGCAGCGATGGCTGGGACAACACCAGCGTGGGCATGCCCGAGGTGGTGGTGGACTCCAGCGGCGGCGCGTACCCTTGGACGGACGGCTGGCGCCAGCGGCAAGGTAGAAACCGGTGGAGCAAAAGTCGCATGAGGTGCTGCCAAGAGAGGAGTTTGTACGCTCGTCGCATTGGCTGCAGGCGAGGCTGCCATAGAGG
>CAJWOS010000573.1 GCA_913044235.1 uncultured Pseudomonadota bacterium | reverse complement strand
GTTCTGGACTCCACCCCCTTCGTGTGGTCGATCAGCATCACCGCCGAGTCGACCGCCGCCAGCGTTCGGTAGGTGTCTTCGGAGAAGTCGGCGTGACCGGGCGTGTCGAGCAGGTTCAGCGCCGAGCCGTGGAAGCCGAACTGAAGCACCGAGCTCGTGATGGAAATCCCGCGTTCTTGCTCCATCTTCATCCAGTCCGACACGGCGTGACGGCTCGCCTTCCGAGCGCGCACCGACCCGGCGAGGTGAATGGCACGAGCGTACAGGAGTAGCTTTTCGGTGAGGGTGGTCTTGCCGGCGTCCGGGTGGGAGATGATGGCGAATGTGCGCCGGCGGGCGGCCTCGGTGGCGAGGTCGAGCTCGGACATGGATGACTCGGGGAGCGGGAGGGGAGCGCTTAGGCGCCGAAGGTGGTCTGAAGTTGATGGAGTGCGGCCTGTACCGGCGTGCCGTCTACAACCGAATCGAATGCGGGCGCGTAGGTGTCGACCGTCATGCAGGCATCCACCAACATTGGAACGAGCACATGGGGCATCGCCATCGCGGCTGGAAGGGTGACGCGGTAGCGAATTTCGCCGTCGTCGAGGTCCATCTCGAAGCACCCGGTACCCAGCCCGTAGTTGATCCGGGTGAGCAGCTCCAGCTGTGGGGACCGGCTCGACTCGGTGCTGGTCTCCACCAGGATGGCATACACGAGCAGGCGCTCCAGCTCCGGCTCGAACACCACGACCGCGCGTCGCCGGCCATTTTTGCCTTCAAACGTGGTGAAGATGGTCGGTTCGTTCTGGTCGTGCTGGATGGGCCAGCCGTCTTCCACCAGCTTGAGGGTGATGGGGGCGAGTGGTGTGCCTGCGAGTGGGGTACCTTCGGTGGGGTCCATGAACAACTCCGCGCCCGCTCGGTAACCGCTCGCTTCGGTCTCGGCCCACGCGGGATCTGTGCAGACTCCCGGCCCGGCGGTTGTTTGTGGCATCGACGAAGCGATGCTTGGCCGTGGGGCAACGCTGGGTGTTCCGAGGGTGACGGCGGGGGCCAGCCGGGCATCGGTTTCGCACGCTATGGGGGTGGGGTCTGGCGTGGACCTGACTCGGCGGGCTGGAGAGGACCGGCTCTGGCCCGCTGGGCGTTGGTGTAGGGGCTGCGTGGGCAGTCGCAAAGTGCTCGTGGAGACTGGAGCCCTGGTCGGAGGGAGGGCGCTCAGTAGGCAGCACCACACTCGCCACAGCCGAAGTGGCCATCCTGGCGGACCCAGTTTCCAAAGCTCGGTACGCCACACGACGGGCAGTTGATGGGCATCACCTTCTTTCCGGTGACCGCTTCATCTCCGGCTTCGGGGGCGGTCTCCGCTTCCGCCGCAGAGACATCCTCTGCTGCGGCGGCTGGGGCAGCCTCCGCAGGCGCTTTGGCATCGCTTTCTTCTGGAGCGTTCGCCTCTGCGGAAGGAGCCTCGACCTTCGGCGCATCCGTCACCGGAGCCTCGGTCTTCGGAGCCATGGCCTTTGGCGGCTCGGCTTTTGGAGCCTCGACGGTCGGCGCCTTGGGAGCGGGCGGCTGAACCGCAGCCGGTGGCTCTGGTGCCGCCGCGACGGCCGGCTGCGGCGCTTGCACTGGTGCCTTGGGGGCGGGCGACGTCGGCGCTGCCGCTGGAGCGGGTCGAGGCGCAGGCGGCGCGGGGGCGGCCGCTCGGGGGGGAGGGGGAGCGCTTGATGGCGTGCTGTTGCTGCGTCCGAGCAAGCGCTTTGCGAGACCCTTGACGCGCGACCGCATACCCATTTCGACTCCGCTCCCGGCGGAACTACGGAACTCGCAGTCCTTCCATACAGCCGGAACACCGACATAACCCGGCCCATGTGGGAAGGTCTCCTCGCAGAAAGCGTTTGCGCGGGACATCGCTGGGCTGGAGGGCGCCCGGTCCCTCACCAGAAAGGTTTTTTGTCGGGCCGATCCGCCCGTCTTCCGCGCTGTGTTGGGTGAACCGAACTCTGGAGTCCTGCATGTCGGTCCTCAATCTCCGTCGCGGCCAGGTGGATCCCCGTCTCCCGATCGCAGTGTTCCTCTTTTGCTTTGCCGTATTCTTCTGCGGCTGCAAAAAGACGAAGGTGCCTGTTGGTGGGGCCTCGAGCATGCGAGACATCGCCCCAAATGCGCCTGTCGGGGTCGCTGAAGCGGCGGCCATCGAGCGCCTGGAAGAAAACTTTGCGCGCGTGCACTTCGAGTTTGACTCGTTCCAACTCACCGGAGCCGGAGCGGCCCTGCTTGATGAAAACGCTTCCATCCTGGCGCGACATCCCAGCCTCGTGGTGGAGATCCAGGGTCATGCCGATCCGCGGGGGTCGACGGAGTACAACCTCGCGCTGGGGGCACGTCGTGCCCATGTGGCTCGGTCCCGTCTCATGACCCGCGGTATCGGTCGTGATCGACTACCCACGGTCACCTACGGCGAAGAGCGCCCTCTGCTCGCCGGCGATCACGAGCAGGCGTGGGCCCAGAACCGACGGGTGGAGTTTCGTGTGGTTCGTGGACGTGCGGTAGGGGTTGTGGGCACCGTAGACTGAGCTTCCGGGGCGGATACCGGTGGGTTGGAAGACAGCCTGCTCGCAGTTCCACTGCAGGACCACCCGCCAGAGTGGTGGCGCAGACGATACGATGCAACATCTCACTGTATCGAGTTGTCGTCGTGTCTTTTCGAAATCCGGTCTGTCTTGCGCTCGCCCTCATGGCGTGTCACCGCGGGGCGCCTGCACCGGTAGCCTCGGAAGTGGCGATCACTCTGGATGGGGAGTGGTCTTCGAAGCCTTGGGTTGCCGAGCCCCGGGGCGCACCCAATGGACTGCCGGTGCAGCTCAGCACCACGTTCGCCGTCTCGGCCGAGCTCGCGGGCCAGCCGGTTGATATCGTTCTTGAAGGTCTGTGGTGGAACGCGCAGCTCTGGCTCGACAAAGAGCGGGTGGGCACGGTGGTGGGCGGGCGGCCGCCGGTGCGCGCTCGACTGTCCGATGGGCTCACGGAAGGAGAACATTCCTTGCTGCTGGTGATTCAGCCTGCGCGGGGCGTCTCCCGATTCGCGCATGGCGGCGGCTTGGGCTCCACCACCCCGACCACCCGAGCCACCCTTCACAATCCACCCGTGCTCCAGTTCGGGCCGTCCTCCGTGAAAACGGCTGGGGTTCGGGTGAAGGGCCCGAAGGCGACTGCATTTGCTCGCTTCGACACGGCGCGCGTTCCGGAGGGCACGGAAGTTCGGTTTCAGACGGTGCTCGACGGGCGGGTGCAGACCGAATTCGGCGTGGTGAAGGTCGATGCATCCGGGAATGCCACTTCGCCTGGCACGCCGCCTCGTGGTCCTCTGTGGGAGTGGGGAAAGCCGTCGCTGTCGCACCTGATGGTGGAGGTCCTGGCCGCTGACGGGACCGCCAGGGAGCGCCATAGTGTTCGGACTGGACTCCGAGAGACTGTGATGACGCCCTCTGGACTGCAGGTCAACGATACGAAGGGGCCGGCGGTTGCGGTCCGGGTGTTGCACGGACTCTCGGAGCCGGATCTTCTCGCGGTGTTTTCCGACGCCGCGCCCGCGGGGGTAAACGCCGTCGAGATCCATGGCGACATGGTGGACTCTCGGCAGCTGAGCTTGGCCGACGAGCTCGGGATTCCCTTGGTCGTGCTTCCACGGTGTGTCGGGCGGGTGGGCAGACCCCCCGGGGGCGGTGTGAGCTTGGTGGAGACCCTGCGTGATCAGGACCGCCGGATGGTGGCGGGGGTGGGCGCGCACCCTTCAGTGGTCTCCTGGTTGGTGGAAGGAGATCGCCAAATCCTCGGCCCCGGACGGAAAGATGATGACGGAGAGGTCGATCCGTGGACCGATGTGATTCCCGCCGACCCGATGCGGCGGTCGGTGGTGGGAGTCGACATTCCAGGCACCCTGCTGCAAGTGCGCGATCTCCGCACCGGAGACTACACGTGTCCGGCTGGCTGCGCAGGCAAGTGGATCGTGGAGTCCACGTTTCGAATCGTGCCCACGCCAAACTTGTGGAGTGCGGTTGCGCGCGCCTGGGGAAAGGCCGCTTCGGAAGGCATCCCCGGAGGTACCCTGCCCACGCCACGCGCTGCGGAGAACGATGCTTGGGTGCGGGCATTCACACCTGTGCTCAAGGAGATGGGAGCGCCTTCATTTCCCCTCGCACAGCGAAAGCGTGCCAACAGTCGGTTGCGGGTCACAGGTGCTGCGCCGGGCGAGCTGATCTGGATCGAGGCTCCTGGGGCGACTTTGGTCGGGGCCCAAGCCGGCAGCGATGGCGTGGCGACAGTCGACATCTGGTACGACGGGGACGCGACGGTGCATGGCCAAGGCTGGAGCCAGGAGGTCGACCTGGATGCGATGCACTGGCAGGGCGTCAAGCTCTACGGTGAGGTGGCCGAGGTGGCGGTTCCGAGCACCCGCTCAGCGCGCTGAAGCGACCCCGGTGATGCAGTCCGCGGCAGGTTGCCAGTGGAGGGTGTCGGCCAGCGCGGCCCACTCGAAGCCGTGGTCGGGCCAGCGCTCCGGGTCGACTTCGACCTCTCCCACCTGCATGCCCCAGTGAAGGTGTGGGCCGGTGCTTTGGCCGGTCGAGCCGAG
>CAJWOS010000572.1 GCA_913044235.1 uncultured Pseudomonadota bacterium | reverse complement strand
GCGTTGGTTGGACGATGAGAGCCGTGTGCAGTCCGGTGTGTCGATTGGCGAGTGTGAAGGCGATGCGAGCTCTGACGGAGGCTCAGTGACCATCTACAACTCTGAACCGGTCCGCTACGTCATCGTCGTCGAAGGGGAAGAGGGCGAAGAAGCGCCCTATGGGCTCTCGATCGACTGCCCCTGAACATCTCCGATGGCAGGGCACTCCCTGCGCGCTCCTGCATCGCGTGGTCAGCGCCGGCCTCGATCTTTCCGCTTGCCCCCGCGCCCCTTGCGGCCACTCCTTGGAGACTCAGATGGGGGAGGCGGAGCCTCCTGCTGTGCGCGATTCTTCTTCTTTTTCGAGCGCTTGGCACTCGACGATGTAGACTTGGTGGCGGTGACCTCCGGAGCCGCCTTCTTGGCGCGCGCGTCGCGTTTTTTTTGCCGCTCCGCTTCAAGGGCCGCTTCGCGCGACAAGCGGTCGGCTTCCTGCGCGGCGAGGTATTCGGCCCAGGTTCCGCGAAAGTCTGTGATGCCGTCCTCCCGAAGGTCGATGACTCGGGTAGCGAGCTTGTCCACGAACCATCGGTCGTGGCTCACAAATAGGATGGTTCCCTCGAAGGCCGTGAGGCCCTTCGCGAGACTGGCGATGCCTTCGAGGTCGAGGTGGTTGGTGGGCTCGTCGAGCACCAGCACGTTCGGTTTCTGGACCCCCAGTGTGGCGAACACCAACCGGGCACCCTCGCCGCCGGAAAGGTTCTCGATCTTCTTCTCGATATCGTCTTGGTCGAACAAAACCTCGGCCAGCTTGCCGTGCACGAAGCCCACAGATTGCCCTGGAGAGTGGTCCCAGAGCCAGGACTTGAGTGTGGACTTGGGCTTCTTCAGGACCTCGTGGTGGTCTTGAGCGAAGTACCCTGGATGGGTTTCGTAGCCCCAATCGATGGTGCCTTCATCAAGCTCGAGCTTGTCGAGCATCGCCTTGAGCAGCGTAGACTTCCCGATTCCGTTTGGGCCCACAATGGCCACCCGCTCGCCTCGATGCACTGTGAAGGACACATCTGCGAGCACAATCTTTTCGCCGTAGGACTTCCAGAGGTCCTTGATTTCGATGACCTCTCGACCGCTGGAGCGGACCTGCTCGAACTTGAAGTATGGATGCCGTCGCGAAGACTGTGGCAGCTCTACCAGCTCGATCTTCGCCATCTGCTTGGCCCGACTGTTGGCCTGTCGAGCCTTGGTGGCCTTGGCCTTGAAGCGATCAATGAAGGCCTTGTGGTCTGCGATCTCGGCCTTTCGCTTCTCAATTTCCTGCTCTCTCCGGCCTCGCTCTTCAACCTTGGCCTTCTCGAAGGCGGTGTAGTTGCCCTTGTATGAGATCACCCGTTCGTAGTCGACGTCGAGGATGTGGCTGCACACGTTGTCGAGAAACTTGTGGTCGTGGGAGACGATGACCGCGACCCCTGGGTAGGTCGACAGGAACTTCTCGAGCCAGGCGATGCTGACGATGTCGAGGTGGTTGGTGGGCTCGTCGAGCAGGAGAATCTCCGGCTCGCCGGCGAGCACTTGCCCGAGCAGCACGCGCAGCTTGTAGCCACCGGACAACACGCTCAGGGGCTTGTCGTGCTTGTCGGATGGGATGTTCAAGCCGTCGAGTATTTCGGCGGCACGGGCTTCGAGCTCGTACCCACCAAGCCGTAGGACCGTGTCTTCCAGCTCCGCAAATCGATCCGCGTCGAAGTCCTCGCCTGCATCCGCGGCATCGAGCATGGCCTCTTTTTGCTGCATGGCCGTCCACGCCTCGGAGCGGCCCATCATCACCACGTCGAGAATCCGCGTGCTGTCGTACTGGAAGTGATTCTGTTCGAGGACGCCAATCCTGGCCCGACGAGGCATCTGCACGGTTCCTGTGCTGGACGACTCCTCTCCGGACAGGATCCGCAACAGGGTGGACTTACCAGCGCCATTCGCTCCGACGATGCCGTACTGGGAGCCTTCGTGGAGCTGCATGTTCACGCCCTGAAACAGGATGCGACCACCGTAGCGTTTCGAGATTTCGGTGAGAGTCACCATGGATTTCTCCGAGGAATGGCCGCGGGTAGCCAGTCCCCCCAGGGGGGCGCAACCTCTTCAGTGCCACAGGTGGGTGAGAGCCCCCGTATTGGGTGGCTTGAGGTGGTGGACCGACCTCAGAATCCGACGCGGCGCATCACGGCTCGAGGCAGGTTTTGGATCACCAGCATCACGAGGCGCCAGATCCCCGGTGCGTAGACCATGGGAGTGCCCCGGTCGATGGCGCGGACGACCTGGCGGGCCACTGGGACCGGCTCTCCTGCAAACGGTGGCGGCTTGAGTCCAGCGGTCATGCCAGTCTTCACGAACCCTGGCTTGATGCAGATGGTGACCAGCCCCTTTTCCCGGTACTTGTGGTCGAGGCTCTCCAGGTAGTGAGACAGCCCGGCTTTGCTCGCGCCATAGATCCCCACGGGCTTGCGGCCGCGGTCCCCTGCGACACTGCTGAAGACGCAGAGAGTGCCACCGCCTGATGCGAGCATGCGGCGGCGGACCTCTTCGCAGAACACGATGGTGTTGGTGAAGTTCACCTCGAGCAGCCGACGGGCCAGCTCGGCATCTTCTTCGAGGGCATCCTGCTGGGCGAAGAGCGCAGCACTCAGCACCACACAGTCGATACCGCCGAGGGCGGCCGATGCCGCATCCAGTGCAGCGGCAAACGAGCCGGGCTGTTCGAGATCGAGGGGTGCATGCGCCACCGGAGCGCCGTTGGCTGGACCTCGGTGAGAGAGGTCTTCAGCAGACTTGCCCAGCTCGGCGGCGTTGCGACCGAGCAGAAACAGCGAATCGCCGCGTTCAGCAAGGATTCGGGCGACTGCGCGACCCATCCCTCGCGTGGCGCCCACGAGTACGACCTTCTTCATGGAGGGTCTCCCAAAGTGAAAATGGACTGGGCGCTGCGAATCTTCAAGTGCGGATCCCAAGCCTTGCGGACTTCCATGAACCGGTCGAGACGAGGCTCCATGGCCCGGAAGTGTTCGGGGCGAGTGAAGCGGTCTTTGGTGAGGTAGATCCGCCCGCCGCATTCGATGACGAACTCGTTGAGACGGTCGACGATGCGTGGAGTTTCGGGGGTGATGCGAATGTCGAGCGCGATGGACACCCCCGGCATCGGGTAGCTCAGGAGACCACGTCCTTCCGCGCCACAGTCCTTGATGACGCATAAGAAGCCAGCCCCCCCTTCGCGGCGGAGCAGCTCCAGGAGCGCGCGGGTGGCACCGCGGCCGGCCGTGTGGGGCAGGACGCACTGGTACTGCGTCATCGCGCCGTTGCGGCCGTACATGCGATTCCACTTTCGCAGCACGTCGAGCGGGTAGAAGAACTTCTCGGGGCTCACGATGCCAGTCTTCACGCGACGCCAGTGGCTCCAGTACACGAGCTCGTTGAAGATCCGCATGAAGGGCTTGTTTACAATCCAGTCTGGCCAGATATCGGGAATGGTGATCGCAGGCCGCGGCTTTGGCTCGCGACGCGGCGCCTCTTGCGGCGTGGCCCATCGTCCCAGGTTGAGGTGTCCCCGTCCGAGGCGGCTGCCCTGAGACAGGCAGTCCACCCAGCCAACGCTCATTGGCCACTCGTCGGCAGTTTCCAGCAGGCGGTCGAGGAAGGCATCAAGGTTGGGGAGACGCTCGCTGCGCTCCCAGATCCAGGGACTGGGAATCTTCTGCATCTGGAACGTCACTTCCAGAATATGCCCGGTCAAGCCCATCCCACCGATGGTGGCCCAGAATAGGTCGGCGTGCTCTTGGGGTGTGCACTCGACGATGCGGCCATCGGCCACGCGCATCTTCAGCCGCGTGACGTATTCGCCGAATGTGCCGCCTGAGTGGTGGTTTTTTCCGTGGACGTCGCTTGCGACCATGCCGCCGATGGTCACGCTGGCCGTGCCGGGCGTGACCGGGACAAACCACCGCCGTGGCAGGCTCAAGCGGTTCAGGTCGCGCAGCAGCAGTCCGGACTCACAACAGAGCTCGCCCGACTCGGTGTCGAAGCGGAGAATGCGGTCCGCAAAAATGCTGCTCGCCACGACGGGCCACCGGGCGGGGGGCAGGCTGGAATGGCCGTAGGAGCGCCCCATGCCGCGGGTGAGGGGAACCCGCTCGGTGAGTCGGGCGAGGTCGTCGCCACCCAGCTCGGCGGCCGGACGACCGTCGCGCCCCCACCCTTCGATCGTGGCCTGAGCGAGCGTCTGCCACGCCTCCGGGTTGCCGCTGCGGAGGGCGGTCTGGGGCGCAGCCGGGGGGGGAGCGTGTTCGGAGGGGGGCATCATGGGCTCCATCCGGTCCGGATAGTACACGGAACTCGACGGCTAACGCATCGGCGAGGACTTGGAGGAAGACCGAGCGACCCAGCCCTTTTCCCCGGCCGGAAGAGCCCGTTAACCACCCGGTGCGTTGCTCGACGGCCGAACCGGCTTTCACCGGGTCGCCAGGAAGGAAGAAGATGGGTGCAATCGAGGTTCGGCGGGCGCGCGACGCCGTCGACCAGGCGGAAGAAAGTGGTCTGGTACAAGCCTTGGAAAGTCACCAAGGAGGGGTGCTGGTGGCGTTGCCATCGGCTCGGGCCGTGGAGGCGATGT
>CAJWOS010000571.1 GCA_913044235.1 uncultured Pseudomonadota bacterium | reverse complement strand
CCGTCAGCCAACATTAGCTCGTTGTGGCTGCCGACCTCTACGATGACGCCGCGGTCCATCACGGCGATTCGGTCGCAGGACTGGATGGTCGACAGTCGATGTGCAATCACGAGAACCGTCTTTTCATCGAGGATATGACGGATCGCATCTTGCACCATGCCTTCGGTGAGGCTGTCGACCGAAGCCGTCGCTTCGTCGAGGATGATGAAGTCGGGGTCATGGGCCATGGTCCGTGCAAAGGTGAGCAGCTGCCCTTCGCCCACAGACAGGTCGCCGCCACGCTCGCGGAGCTCCTTTTGCCAGCCGAGGCGCTCGATGAACGACCGTGCATGCACCACGTCCACAGCCGTGTTGCGCGCTGTGTCGGTGATCGACGGGTTGCCGAGGTCTACATTGAACTGCACGCTGGCCTGGAAGACATGGATGTCTTGGCGCACGCTGGCCACGCGTTGCCGGAGGTCGGTGGGATCAATCTCCCGCAGCTCCACACCGTCGACCTGGATCGAGCCGGTGTACCCATCGTACGAGCGGTCGAGCACACGAGTGAGGGTGGTCTTGCCCGACCCGGAGGTGCCCACCATGGCCACCGACTCTCCCGGGCGAATGTCGAGGTCAACGCCCTTGAGGACTTCCTCGGTGTTGGCCCGATACCGAAACCGAACGTCGCGCAGGGTGATGTGGCCGGCACGTTCCGGCGGTGTGGCCACGCCTGTGGTGATGTGGTCGTCGGCATCGAGCAGCCAGAAGACCTTGGACAGGGCGGCGATGGCCCGCTGAATCACGGTGATTTTGCCCGACAGCTCGCGGAGCGGGCGGAACAGGCGGGTGAGGTAGTCCATGAAGGCTACCAGCAGGCCGACGGTCGCCGGTTCCGCCGTGAGCCCAAGATACGGCGCCACGAAGCCTGTGCCCCACAAGAGCAGTGCGGCCGTGAAGATGCGCTCCGCTCCATCCACCATGGCAAACATCGCGGCGTCGTACACGTTTGAGGTCTGGGTCGCGTTCCGGTATGTACGGTTGCGGCTGTTGAAGCGCGCTTCGGTGCGGGCCTCTGCGCCGAACAGCTGCACCACACCCACGCCGTCCACCCGCTCGGCCATGAAAGCATTCACCTCAGCGAGGGTCTCGCGAATGGTGAGATACAGCTCGCGCAGCCGACGGCGGCACACTTCGATGGCCACGAGGAGCGGTGGTGCCAGCACGAGCAAGGCGACCGTGAGCTGCCAGTCAAACGCCAGCATCGCACCGAGGATGCCAACGATGAGGCAGATGTCGAGCACGATGGTGACCACGCCGGCCTGGAGGCTCTCTCCTAAGCTCTCCACATCACTGGTGAGGCGCGTGAGCAGCTTGCCCGCGGGCTGGCGGTCGAAGAAGCGCTGTGCGAGGTGAATCGCATGGGTATACAGCGCGGCGCGCAGGCGGATGATGGTGCGCTGTCCGCCCCATGCCAGGACGAGTGTGTACAGCGCTTCGCACACGTAGGCGGCCGCGACGGCGCCCAGGTACAGCAGGGCCACGTGCTGCAACCCATCGAGTGAGCGCGGCACGATGTGCTCGTCGATGGCGGTCTTGAGAAGAGCGGGCTGCGCGAGGCTCAGCCCGGCGATGACCGGGGTGAGCGCGAGGCCCACAGCGACCGTCCACCAGTCGGGTCGCACGTAGCGCCACAGCCGCGCGAGGAGGGTCAAGTCGGAGTCGGTGGAGCGCTCGTTGCCCGTGATGTCGGTCGCGGTACTCACGAGGCCACCTCGGATGCATCGACACCGTCTGGTCTCTGGGCGAGCCATGTGTCGCGGTAGGGACCCGGTCGCGCGACCAGGCCGCGGTGAGTGCCTTGGTCGATCAGCCTTCCAGAGTCGAAGACCAGTACGAGGTCGGTGTGACGGAGTGCGCTGAGGCGGTGGCTGGCGATGAATGTGGTGGGCCGGTTGCCATCGGTACCGAGCGACGAGAGCGCACGAACGAGATGGTGTTCGGTCTCGTGGTCGACTGCACTCAAGACGTCGTCCAGAACGATGATGTCGCCATCTTTGTACAGGGCTCGTGCCAGTGCAGCACGCTGGCGCTGTCCACCGGAGAGCATGATGCCCCGCTCGCCGACTACAGTGCGCATTCCATCTGGCAGGGCCTCAAGGTCGGGATCGAGTGCTGCGAGATGAGCTGCCTGGTCGCGGCGAGCCTGGTCGATGGGTGTGGAGCCCTCTCGAGCAAGGTCGTCAGGGTGAGCGCTGAGTTCAATATTTTCGCTGATCGAGTCGCTGAACAGAAAGGGGCGCTGTGGTGCCACCGCGAGCCGGGTGCGCCAGCTCCGTAAGTCGACTGCGGTGAGGTCTACGGTCGGTCCATCATCAGACGGCTGGATGTGGATCGCATCACGGGGGGGGTCGTATTCTCGTGTGAGCAGTCGGATGAAGGTGGACTTTCCACTGCCGGTACGACCGAACAGCCCCACGACCGAGCCGCCAGGGATGTCGAGCGTGACGTCGGACAAGACGGGTGTGTCGGGTGCGTCGGGGTAGGCGAACGTGAGGTCGCGCACGGCGAAGCCTGGTCCTCGGCCCATCGGTACCGGCCGTGGCTCGTCGCCTTCTGGCCGGTCGATGGGGGCATCGATGAGCTCGAAGATACGAGTGAGTGAGACCTGTCCGCGTTGGAAGACGGAGATCATCCAGCCCATCGACCGCAGTGGGGCCAGCAGCATCAGCAGGAGCCCCTGAAATGCAACGATGTCGCCCACGGAGAGGTCGCCACGGATGGCCATCGGACCGCCGACGA
Organism: uncultured Pseudomonadota bacterium; assembly: GCA_913044235.1. Taxonomy (GTDB): domain Bacteria; phylum Myxococcota_A; class UBA796; order UBA796; family UBA2385; genus CAJWOS01. Next base: position 1,882 of record CAJWOS010000571.1, on the reverse strand, counting down.
ACAGCAGTGCGAACACCGACACGCTCCCAGACAGGGTCAGTGCTGGGAAGGCCAGACTGCTCAGGGCGGCGGCGGTGAATCGCGTGCGGAACAGGTTTTGATCGAGAGCGCCGGCCTGGGCCTCAAAACGAGGTTCGGCGTTGAAGCCCTGAATGGTAGCGATGCCCTGGAAGCTGCCGAGGATGTGGTCGGACAGGTGGGAGAGCTGCTCCTGCGACTGTTGATGGAGCATGAAAATACGCTGGATTGCCGAGCGAACCACCACCATGCCGAGCGCGATGGGCAACACTGCCCACAGGGTGAGGGAAGGGGACAAAGACAGCAGCTTCCAAGCGGTGAACGACAGGGCGAGGGTGACGTTCACAGACTGCATGACGCCAAAGCCCGTGAGCACACGCGCGTAGGTGATGTCAGAGCTGGCGCGGCTGATGATGTCGCCGGTGGAGCGGCCGGCATAAAAGTTGGGACGCAGTGCCATCAGGTGCGCGAACAGATCCTTTCGCAGGGAGTATTCCGCGGAACGTCCAGGATTGAAGATCCATACGCGAGAGAGGGTGCGTACGATGATGATCGCAACCCCCATCGCGCCGACCGTGAGGATGGCGGTCAGAGGGTCGGCGCCGTTGGAGTAGAGATCGATGGCGCGGCCCACGCGGACTGGGATCTCCACGGTGAGCCAATTCGTGGCGGCGAGCATGGCGAAGCCTGCAGCAAAGCTCATCCGATGGGGCCATGCGTAGGTCGCGAGCATGCGAACGATGGGGTGGGTCAACCAAGACATGCTCCGGGGTAGCCCGCTGGGAGCGGCGGGGGAGTGCTCGCCTGTCAATCCCCCCATGTGCAAAGGTCATGTTGGGCTTGCGTGGATGCGCGGCACGTCTTTTCCGGTGGGGCGACGTTCTTTTTGAAACGACAAAGATTCGGTACCCTTGAAGGAAAGCGGCGGCGGACGCCCACCACCAGTCCGACGCACGGAGGCACCAACGTGCGGCCCCGAATCATCAAATACACCTCCCGCTGCGCACTGCAGACCGCAAGCCTTCCAGGAATCAGCGTTTTGCTGGTGATGGGGTGTGGTGCCGAGCTCCCCCCCGTGGGGGAGGTGTCCGACCGGTCGCCACCATTCGCACCGCCGGGGGTGTACCTTCCGGTGGAGCTGGACTGCCCCACGCCGCTGGTGCGGTTTGCCGATGCCGACGGCGATGGACACGGTTCGGCCTCGGTTCAGGTGGAGGTGTGCGAGGAAACGCCGGGGTTTGTGGCAGACGATCAGGACTGCGACGACTTGCGCGCCGACATCTCCCCATCTGCTCTGGAGATCTGTGGCGACGACATCGATCATGACTGCAGTGGCGACGCGGAGACTTGTCCGGAACCGGATCTCGATACCGACGCAGCGGTGGTGGTGCAGGGCGATGAAGACTTCTTTGGCACGGTAATCGTGGGGGATCTGCGGACTCGTGATGGGGACGGCCCCACGGCGGTGATGGGGGCGATGAATGCCACAGGTGTGACCGCGTCCGACACGGATGCAGGGCAGATCTGGGAAGTCGGAGATGCCGAGCTGCTGGTTCCTGGAGCCACGGTCGCGCTGTTGGATGTCGAGCAGGGGGCGGTCGTGGGGCCGCGCAATAGTGGCCTCGGACGGGCCCTTGCGGTTGCCGACGCTTTCGCGGAGGGCGATCGCTCGCGCTTGTACGCGGCCACGGGTGGCCCGGTGCAGACGGCGGGAGGCTGGTCCACCTGTGCGTTGTTCTGGTTCGACGAAGGCGTGCCTCTGGATGGGGCGCTCGTGGAAACCGCTTCCGGCGTGTTGCCATGCGACTTCCTCGGGGATCCCGACCTCACAACGGGTGGGCTCGACACTGTGGCTGCAGGATTC
>CAJWOS010000570.1 GCA_913044235.1 uncultured Pseudomonadota bacterium | reverse complement strand
GAGCCAGTGTGACGCGTGCAGCGAGAACTCCCAAAAGTCGCGCAGCGCCGTGTCGTTGGTGCGCCCGCCAAAGATGAAGAGCCGGCCCTTCCACTGGATGGTCGAGTGCTGGATGCGCCCAAAGAAGTTGTCCGGCACGAGCGTGCCCTGCTGCCGCAGCCGGATGGCCTCGCGGCGCGTGGCGTTGATCGCAGCGAGTGGGCGTGGGCCAGGCCCGACGGCGGTCGAGATGGCGGGGCCTGCATGGCCCACGGAGAAGAGATCGAACGGGCTTTCGTTCGGTTCCGGAAATCCGGCCATGCCGCCACGTTGTCGAAGTTTTCCGAGCATGTGGTGTCGACCGGTGAGGAGTTTGTGCGGGTAGCACTGGTGACCGACGTCGAGAAGGAGTCGGTCGTGCGCGAAGTCAAAGACGTAGTGCATCGCGATCGTGAGTTCGACCACGCCCAGGTTCGGCGCCAGATGGCCGCCGCTCACCCGGACCTGTTCGCAGATCGCCTGACGAATCTCGGCGGCCAGATCATCGAGCCGGTCGATCGGGAGGACGGCAGCCAGTGCATTGGGCACGACCCAGAGCTCTCGGTCGGCCGTGAGGACATCGGTTCGGACCCGTCGCACGGTGCACCGGGGGAAGCCGTCGATGCGAACTTTGACGCCGAGGTCTCGTCCTCGGGCTGCCGCTGCTTCGAGGTAGGGCTCTGCCAGGCCCAGCCGCGGGCTGACGGTGACAAATCTGGAGCCCGCTGCTCCCCGTTGACGCGGACGGCGAAGCACCACACGACGAGCGCCCAGGGCGTGCGCCGCGCGGACGGTGTCGACGAGGTGCGAGACGGTGGAGCGAGTCACGAGCGTGTTGATCTCGAGTGGAATCCCGACCGCTTGGGCCGCCGCGGCGGTCTTGCGTGTGCGGCGACCGCTGCCGGCCGCACCTTCAACCCAGTCATGTGCGGCCGCGATGATGCTGTGCAGGGGAATGCGGAGGCGAGTCAGGCCGCGCGCCTTGAGGCCGGCGAGCACGGCTGGTCGGCTCAGCGCCAGTCCGTCCGTGTCGAGGCCCACGGCGTGTCCATGCTCGGTGAGGCGCTCGATGAGTGCGGGCAGGTCGGCTCGGAGTGTGGGCTCCCCCCCACTCAGCCAGGTGGTACCGGCTGTCGGGTGGGGACGCGCTGCAGCGACAACGGCGTCTAGGCTGGGCGTGGGCGCATTGTTCACGTGGGGCCAGTCGTGGTGCCCGGTCTGTCGGCGTGCGCCATGGACGACGAGCCGGATGTGGGTGGGCTGCTGCATACCCGAGACGTAGCCCGGTGGGGTCCTCCAGGGGTGATCTGGGAGCCGACGGTGCTCGAACGGGCAAGATTGATTCAAACATTTGCATACTTATGCGTTTCTGTGTATACGTCCGCGGTACTCTGGAGACTGGACATGACAGATCGCACATCGGCTCTCCGTGTCGGGCTGGCTGGCGTGACGGGCTACGCGGGATTCGAAGCGTGGCGCCTGCTCGCTGGACACCCTCACTTTGAGGTGGTCCGGCTGGCTGCAGGGCGTGGTGCCGGCACCACCCTTGCCGACAGCTGGCCTGCGCTGGGGCCGGGGGCCACGATGCCCATCGAAGCGCTGACCACTGGCTTCGCCGCTGACCTCGACGTGCTGGTCCTTGCGCTGCCGCACGGCCTGTCGGCTCCATACCTGGCTGGTCTTCAAGCCGAGGGCCTGCTGGACGGTATCCGCGTGCTCGACCTGGGAGGCGACTTTCGGCTTCGCGACACCGGCACATACGCGAAAGCGTACGGAGCACGCCATCCGTGTCCCGAGCTGCTCGACCATGCTGTGTACGGCTTGACGGAAGTTCATCGGGCGGCCATCGCGGATGCGCCGCTCGTGGCGAATCCCGGCTGTTACCCCACGGCCACCACCCTTGGGGCCCGCGTCCTGCTGGCGGCTGGATGCGGCGGACCGGTGCACACCAGCTGCGTCTCTGGGGTGAGTGGTGCGGGACGCAAAGCCAGCGCGCGCACGCGGTATTGCGAGGTGCAGGACAGCGTGGTTGCGTATGGGGTTGGCGGCACCCACCGGCACGTTCCGGAAATGGAGCAGGAGCTCTGCTGTCCGGTGATCTTCACGCCGCACCTGGTACCCACCATTCGTGGAATGCTGGCGACAGTGACCATGGCATCACCCAGCGAACTTACGCAGGAGCGCCTGCACGAGCTGGCGGTGTCGATGTACGCCGATGAGCCGTTGGTGGTGGTTCGGAACACGCCACCGGCCACGCGAGACGTGCGTGGCACTGGGCTGACCCACGTGCATGTTCGGCTGGATCCGGAGCGGGAGACCAGTCAGGCATTTGTCGCCATCGACAACCTCGGAAAGGGCGCTGCCGCCCAGGGGCTCCAGAACCTCAACGTGATGTTTGGCCTGCCCGAGACCATGGGCATCCCAACCATTCCGCTGCTGCCGTAGGTGCGCCATGTCCAGTCCTGTCCATGTACGGCCGGCCAGGGCATCGGATGTCGATGCCATCCAAGCGATGCTCGCGCCTGAGGTCGATGCTGGAACTGTGCTGCCTCGTGTGGTCCAACCTCACGAGTTTTTGGTCGCGGAGCTCGGCGGCGAGCTGGTCGGCGTCGTGGCGATGAGCCAGTGGACCACTGAAGTGGTAGAGCTGGGCGCTCTGGTGTCAACCCAGCGAGGGCGCGGCGTGGGTCGGCGCCTCGTACGGGCGGTCTTGGAGCGTGCCACCACGGATGGCTTCCGGAGTGTCGTCGCGCTCACTTCGATCGATCGTTGGTTTGTGCGGCTTGGGTTCGTGCCCCACTCGGCAGCGCCTTGGGAGCTGGCCAGCCGCCAACCGATGTTGGTCACTCGGTCTGAGCCGCATCTCGACGCTGCCGTGTGCTGGAAGGCGTCTGCAGTCTGCGCAGGATGTGCGCGTCTGGCTCAGTGTCGTCAACGTATGATGGTGCGGTCGGTGTCGATGCCATCTCGGCAGGTAGCATGAGCGAGGTGGGTCCGATGGTGGATGAAGTCGATCTCCGGATGTGCGTGGATGCGGCGCTTCAGCCGATGCCTTCTGTGGACGATGCGCTGGTGCCGATGCCCCTGGAGCAGGTTCCGGGGCTGGGCGTCGGCGTTGCGGTGGGTTCGGTGAAGGCTCCTGGGCGCGCGTCGCCTGATGTGGTGGTGTTGTGTACCCGTCAGCCCTCCGCTTTTGCGGCCGTGACCACGGCGAGCACGGCTGCCGCGGCGCCCTGCCTGTGGACACGGGAGCGGGTGCCGGGGCTACGCCGGGCTGTAGTGGTGAACAGCGGCAACGCGAATGCGGCCACTGGAGCGCAGGGCATCACGGACAACCTGGGCATGGCGGAGGCGGTGGCTGGCCGCCTGGGCTGTACCGCCGACGATGTGTTGGTGTGCTCCACGGGTGTGATCGGCGTGCCCTTGCCCATGGGTCGCCTCGTGCCCGCCATTGAGCAGGCCGCCGACGAAGCGGCCGCAGCGGTGGGCTCATTTCATGACCCTGCTGTTGCCATCTGCACCACGGACACTCGCCCCAAGCGGGCCGGTGTCAAGGTCGGCGAGGTGACTGTAGCGGGCATGGCCAAGGGCTCGGGGATGATCCATCCCAACATGGCCACGATGCTTGGATTTCTCGCCACGGATGCCATCGTGGAGCCGGCCCATCTCCAGGCGTTGCTGGAGTGTGTGAACGCCCGTACGTTCAATCAAATCAGCGTAGATGGCGACATGTCCACAAACGACACCGTCATCCTGCTGGCCACGGGGCACGGACCCCAGGTGTCGCCCGAGATGCCCGCTTGGGAAGATCTGGTCACGGCGGTTTCTCTGGTCTGTCGTCAGCTCGCGCGAGACATCGCTCGAGACGGGGAGGGGGCGCGTACGCTGATCTCGGTCACCGTGCAGGGCGGCGAGACGGACGACCTGGCACGGTCCTGGGCGCGGGCTGTGGTGTCCTCGTCGCTGTTCAAGGCCGCAGTGCATGGGCAGGACCCCAACTGGGGGCGAATCGTGGGGGCCCTCGGCGCGGCCGGTGCGGTTGGCTTGGAGCACCTCGATGTCGATCTGGGCGAGGTCCCGGTCATGCGAGGAGGCACGCCGATGGCCTTCGATGAACCGGTGGTGTCGGCAGCGATGGGGGCCGCAGAGCTGCGTGTATTCCTCGGTCTTCCCGGCGCGGGGCGTGGCGTGGCGTGGGGGTGTGACCTCTCCGCAGAGTACGTCTCGATCAATGCCGACTACCGAAGCTGATTGGAGTCATGATGAACGCGGAACGTGACGCCCGTGTGCGTGTCAATGCACTGGTGGAGGCGCTTCCCTACGTCCAGCGTTGGGCGGGACGCACCGTGGTGGTGAAGTTTGGGGGCAGCGCGATGGTGCGCACCGAGCTGCTCGAGGCTCTGGTGGATGACCTGGTCTTGTTGCGGGCGGTCGGCGTTCGGGTGGTGCTCGTGCAGCGACAGCGTCCCCCGCTTCGTGAACCAAGGGTCGTCGATGACGACGTGCGACCAGCTGTGCGAGCACACGCCGTCGACGTACGTGTCCGACCTCATCCCTCCCCTCACGGGCACACCCGAGACCAAATCCATGCTCGACTTCCAGAAGTTCCGGATGGAGAAGCTCGCAGGCGCGCTCGCCGCCTTGCT